>NZ_JAQMTI010000002.1:0-7409 GCF_028329225.1 Sphaerospermopsis kisseleviana CS-549
GGGGACTGGTGACTGGTGAGTGGGGACTGGTGACTGGGGACTGGGGACTGGGAATAAATATGTTTCTTTCTTCTTTATCCTGCCTGCTGCCTGCTGCTTAAAACTCTGGTTGTTGATAGGCTAAATAAACAGCTTCTAAAAAGACATCAGAGGAAATATCAGCAGGTAAAATTATTAAATTTATAATAGATTTTACCTGCTCAGATAATTTTAGTGATAGAGATGACCGAGCTTTTTTAGACATTCCATTGCGGCGTTGTAAATATTCACGAATAATGGCAAAATCATCAGGCAATAATTGAGATAAATCCGAGATTTTTTGCAAACTGATATAAAAAGATTTTGCCTCATCTGAAATAGTAAGATTGGCAGATTTATTAACTTGTTGGGTTTGAATTACTATCGTTCCTGCGACTAAATCACCAAGGCGCTTTTCACTTTTAATAGACATAATTAAAAAAGCGCCAATAAACAAAGTCTCATCAATAGGACGCAGTAAAGCCCGGAGAGAAGCTTGTTGTAAACCCAAAGGTCTGCCATCATCTCGCACCACACGAATTTTTGCAATGCGTTTACCAGGGGTTTGTCCTTGCCAGAGAGTTTCAAAAAAAACAAAATAACCTGTGTAAATAAAGAAAAAAATCAGGAAAGCGATCGCAGTCATCCATAAACCAAAACCAGGACCAAAAATCTCTGAACCAATATCATATAATTGATTAGAAATAAATGCCCAGACTGCGATAAACAGAGCTAAACTTAAAGCCAAAATCTGATAGTCAATAATTAACGCCCAAGCTCGACTTCCTATACCAGCTAAGGTAAATTCTAACTCAACGCTTTCCGGGGTGCTGAATTTGATTCTGTTGAAAAGGTGCATGATTGGAAATTATTTTTCAATTTTGATTTAAATTTCTCGGTCACGTAACTCCAAACCTAAACCCTCACGCCGACTTCTTAGGTCATAGTAAATTACAGCTTTAATTGATTGCCAGAATGGCATTACAAACATTCCTCCTAGCAAACTGATCAGCATAGAAATAAAATACACTAGTCCGTAAATGAGCGAACCTGGTTCTAGTGCCAGTAAGAATAAACTAGGTAAATAATTAAATAAAAATACAATTGGTAGTGTGACAATACCAGCAACTATCACCACCCCTTGAATACGAAAAGCTGAAGCTTTGGTTAACTCCCAACTTCTATTCACACTCTCCGCACCATTAATATTTTCCTCAACTGCTAATGGTACTTCAGCTATCACCCAACGAGCGTAAAACCAAGTTAGTCCTGCCACGATAATAATTACCATCAAAACAGCGACTAAAGCGGTTGTAATTATAGCTCCTTCAGTACCTAAGATGACACTTAATACCCCTGCGAACAAACCAATCACTATACCACCTGCAATTGCTAGTCCAAGATAAACTAACAACAGATATAAACTTACTCGGAAGTAAATTCCCCAAAATGACCATAAAAGAGGCTCAACACGATCCCTGGCATCTGGAAGAGGTTCTGGTTGGTTAGTGAGTTCGCCAAAGGCTAAACGCGAGATTAGTCCAGAAATGGCTGCATATTTTGCCCAGCCATAGATAGGAACTAAAACCCACAAATGAGCTATCAAGGCTAGTTGAAGATACTTTTTGAGGTGAGAACGATACAAACGTACACCGGCACTAACCACATTACCAATACTTAATGGTTCAGCATTACTGGAAAAACCCAAGTTGTCAGACATAGTAGTAAATATTCCTGAAAATTACAGTTGGCAATTTTGAGGCCATATTAAGCTAAATTAAACTCAGTACCCGGAAATTTTATGAATATTAAACGTTGGATCGGCAGACGGGAAGAAAATTGGCAACGTCTTGATTCTCTATTGCGGAAAGTAGAACAAAAAAAGTTAAAATCTCTCAAATCTGGGGAAATTAGAGAGTTAGCCAGTTTATATCGTTCTGTAGCGGCAGATTTAGCCCGCGCTCGTACCCAGGAAGTAGGTAATACTTTAATTCAAAGTTTACAATCCCTCACAACTCGCGCCTATACTCAAATTTATCAGGGTTCACGCAAACAAGAATGGCAAGCAGCGTTAGAATTTTACCGTTTTGGATTTCCGGCTGTAGTGCAGCAAACATTTCCATACATAGCTACCGCCACAGCTTTATTTATCTTAGGTGGTTTAGTAGCTTGGTGGTATGCTTGGCAAGATCCCAGTTTTATGTCGCTGATAGTACCAAATCATATAATTTCCCAGGTCCGAGATAAAGGTGAGTTATGGATGGGTTCTATTGTCGGTATTGAACCTTTGGCATCCAGCAATATTATGATTAATAATATTTCCGTGTCTTTTGTTGCTGTCGCTGGAGGAATTACTGCCGGATTATACACAATTTATATCATGATATTTAACGGTTTATTAATTGGTGCAGTTGGTACTTTAGTTGCTCAAAATAATCTCGCTTATCCATTTTGGGCGTTTGTGTTTCCTCACGGTTCAATAGAATTACCCGCTATCTTTTTTGCAGGTGGGGCGGGACTTTTAATAGCCAAAGCAATTATATTTCCTGGTAAATATCGCCGTCGAGATGCAATTAAATATTATAGTTCTCTAGCTGCACAATTGGTATTTGGAATTGTGCCGATGTTAATTATAGCTGGAATTATTGAAGGTTTTTTCTCACCTAATCCTATTGTTCCAGACCCGATTAAATATTTAGCAGGAATGGGATTGTTTATATTTTTAGTGCTGTATTGTAATCGTAAAAATCAATTGGTTAAGGGATAAAAAATTAAAAATTAAAAATTAAAAAGGAATGAAGAGGAAGATATTTTAGCAGTAAGGGTAATTCTTCCTCCTGACTCCTGCTAAAGCTGATTTCTGGCTTTAAGTTTTAGATAACTTTCAACTAATTGATCAGAAATTTGATTTGCTGGTGCATCCAGAACCAAAACACCTTTTTGTTTTAATTGGGCAAAAGCAACTTGTCTTTGTGCTAATAAATCTAGAGATACTGCACGAGTATAAGCTGTTGTGATATCGTCAGTAAAATTGTGTGCTATGTTGTCAACTTGGGGATCGCGGAGGGTGACACAAAAAGGTAAATAACGGGGTGCTAATTTGCAGAGTGCAGTGAGAAGTTCTGAAGAAGCCGTAATATCAACTAAGTCAGTAATTACCACTACTAGCGCCCTGCGGGTTTGCTGTTGAACTACATGAGTGACAGCGCCTAAATAATCAGATTCTAATAATACTGGTTCAATGGGAGTAAGTCGATCAATTAGTTGATTAAGGTGATGTTGTCCCCGTTCTGGGGGTATCCAGGTGTGTACTTGACGATCAAATACAGCTACACCAACGCGATCGCCCCGATGTAAACCCGCCAATGCTAAGGATAATGTGGTATTTAAACCCCAGTCAAATCGCTGTAAACCCTGGACTCTGGCGGTCATCAATCGCCCACGATCTAGTAAAATCAGTACAGTTTGTTCCTGTTCTGGTTCTAAAACTCTGACTAATGGACCTGTGTTACCATAACTACGTCTAGCGGTAGCTTTCCAATCGACAAACCGCAAATCATCACCGCTGCGATAGTTCCGCAGTTCTGCAAATTCTGTTCCTATACCCATTTGACGAACTTTGCGGATAGAACCAGATGATTGTAATGTCAGACGAATCGAGAGCGATCGCAACCCCATTAAATCAGGATACACTTTCACCCGTGTATTTTGGGGAATTTGCCAATCATCCCACCCTAACCCCCAATTTCCCAACTGTCGTACTTGAATATTTCCCCAAGGAAAATCTCCTCTTTGATTTGGTTGTACAGTGTAAGTTATCTCTTGGGTGTTATTTGCAGAAAGATTAACGCTGAGAGTCGATGTAGAAACAGTAAACTCTGTCGGATAGTAATCACGAATTTGAATAATACTATTTGTATTTCCTGATTCTACCTTTAACACTACTGGATTATCACGGCCAATAGATAAACGTGAGGGTAATTCCCGACTAATTTTAACGCGAGATTTTCTCACTTTTAAACTATCAATAACCATCAATCCTAAAACCACAGCATCAAATAACAAAGTTAAAGTGATGCTTTGGTAAATACCCACAATCATGGATAAAATGGGTGATACAGCAATTGCTAAACCTAATAAAAAATAAACTTTTTTAGATGGAATCATATAGTTCACAGGTGACAGGTGACAGGTGACAGAAAAGAGTGAATAGTTATTAGTTATCATTATTCATGCTTTATTGTTAACTGTTAACTGTTAACAGTTAAGTGACTTCTGATCCAATTTCTTTATGAGGCTGCGCCTAAATTCTTCATCTCTTATTTCCTTCTTTCTTTGTGTCCTTTGTGTCCTTTGCGGTTAGTTCATTCTTGAATTTAGCGCATCTTTATCAAGAATTGGTATGACTCCTAAATTCTTCCAACTCTGATTATAATAAATTCATACCTTCTCTTAAATGAGGATTGAGTATAGTTCGCCAAGCCTTCAGTTTTTTATTATAATCTATTCGGCAAGTAGTTTGTCTTTCTGGTGGGATACCTATATTTTCTACCAAAACATCATACTCTTTGGGGTTTTTACCATAAACCAAACAAATAATATTATAAAACCTTTGATAATTCAAAGAGTGTTCATCCCAAAAAGATAAATCTTGACTTACACTTTCCATTTCCTGATTTCCAGATAAACCAAATTGGATAGCAGATGGCAAATAAAAACGGTAGCATCCCCAATGTGTAAATTTATTTTTATCTAACGGAAAAATGATCCAGGGTCCTGATATGATTGAACCGCAAAGACGAGCCAGTGCGTTGGGCAGCTCTGCCGACTTGTAGCAACTGGCGTGCAAAGGACACAAAGGTAAGAGAGTTTAAGAGATGTTTTCGTGTTGCTGCGGTTATCTTTTCAAAATTGGGATGCTCCCGATAAAAACAGCAAATTGCTGATTATCTGGGAACTGGAACTTGATTAATTACCGCAGCTATTACCGCATCTATTTGTAAACCATCTAGCATTGCTTCTGGTTTCAAAAGTAAACGATGACGCAACAGTGGGGAAGCAACAGCTTTGATATCATCAGGTGTGACAAAATCTCTACCCGCTAACCAAGCAGATGCTTGAGATGTTTGTAACCAAGCACCAGCAGCGCGAGGAGATGCACCTAAAGCTAAATCAGGATATTGACGAGTTTTTTTCACCAATTCCAAGAGATAATCAACTATAGCTTCAGATACCTTAACTTGTTTAACGGCTTGCCTAGCCTCTAAAATATCAGCTACTGTAGTGATTGGTTTTAACTTGGCAATATCCAAGCGTCTAGCTGCAAAACCCGCTTGTCGATTTAGTAACATTTGCTTTTCTGCTGCTTGATCTGGATAATCTACAACTAGCTTGAATAAAAACCGATCTAACTGTGCTTCTGGTAAGGGATAAGTACCTTCAAATTCCAGGGGGTTTTGCGTCGCAATCACCCAAAATAAATCTGGTAATGGTAAGCTTTCACCATCTAAGGTGACTTGCATTTCTTCCATTGCTTCCAGCAGTGCAGCTTGTGTTTTGGGGGGAGTGCGGTTAATTTCGTCAGCGAGTAAAACTTCTGTAAAAACAGGACCTTTTTTGAGTACGAAGTTGCGACTATTTAAGTCGAAAATATTTGTTCCTGTAATATCCGATGGTAAAACATCTGGTGTAAGTTGAATCCGTCGGAAATCTGCTTGAATTAACTGCGCTAACACTTTGACTAGGAGTGTTTTGCCAGTTCCGGGAACACCTTCTAAAATTATGTGTCCACCTGCTAACAATGCTATTAGCGATTGCTTAACTAGGTTGGATTGTCCTACAATTATTTGGTTTAGCCCTTGTCCAAGGCGAATTAATACAGGATGTGTTGCACTCATATTTTTATGGATAACGTAAGTTGCTAATCAAGAAATAGGAGTCAGGAGTCAGGAGTCAGGAGTCAGAATTAATTTTTTGTCTATGTTTCCATCACGGTTATAACTAGCAACTTGCTAATAATTCAGGAGTCAGGAGTCAGGAGTCAGAATATTTGATAGATCAGTAGATTATCAAATCTTGAGTTAAAGATTAATTTTTAGATGTTAGATTTTGAATTGTGATTTTTCCGTAGGCTTTGCCATTTCCCTAACCAGCTTATCAGGTCTTGTTCACTGATTCGGTGTTTTTTTACTTGTAGTTTTAAGACTGCATCTAGTTCTGCTGCATTTTTACCTGTTTGATCTTGCCAAACTTTGAGTAAAACTTCATTTTCTACTAGTATTTGACCTAATCCTAATACTTTTTGTAGTTGCAGTTGTTCTTCTTTTCCGACCATTTCCAGTACAAAATCGCTAGATTCTGCTTTTTGTAAAATTCCTGCTAATGCTTGTATGTAAGCCTGACTGTTATCTATAACTGGTGTATCTAAAGTGACGGGTTTACCAAAGCGGCGATTTTCAGACCAAATTAGCACTAATAACAATACCACCACCTGTACCAATGCTGGAAATAAAGGAGTTTTCGCCAAGTAACCCAATAAATCGCCTCTTCCTTCTTTCTCTCTGATATCAGGATCTTTGTATCCGTGGATATATTCGTCTATAAGTATTTTCTGGTTACCTTTGGTAACTAAATCTGCTAAATATACGAAATTTGCTTCTTCTTGATAAGCATTGGCGGCTAAATGGGGAGTGGTAGCGAAAATGACTTTGCCTTTACCATATTTCTCTTCCCAGACTACAGCACCATAGCGATCGCCTAACAAAACTTGTTCTAACTCTTGTTCTAACTCTTGTTCTGACTGAGATTTTTGATATCTTCTGCTAGTGTCGATTTTGACATCCCCAAAAGCTGATTTTTGATTGCTGCTAAATTCTGCTGCTGTTGGTGGTTGTTTTACACCTAAAATCACTAAGGCATTACCTTTTTTTACCCATTCAATTTGTTGTGAATAAAACATTGGGTTTCTGAGAGTGCTGTTCACCTGGAGCAAAGTTACAGGGTTTGTTTCGGTTTCAATATCACTAAAAGGCTTTTGCCAACGTTGGATATTTGTGCCTTGAGATTGCATAAAAGCATACCAAGCACCATAACCTTCAGGTGC
This sequence comes from Sphaerospermopsis kisseleviana CS-549, assembly GCF_028329225.1. Taxonomy (NCBI): domain Bacteria; kingdom Bacillati; phylum Cyanobacteriota; class Cyanophyceae; order Nostocales; family Aphanizomenonaceae; genus Sphaerospermopsis; species Sphaerospermopsis kisseleviana. Next base: position 7,121 of record NZ_JAQMTI010000002.1, read on the forward strand.
GCGATTATAACTAGAACCACTATTGATTTTACTGCTAGGAGCAACTGTTATGCTAAGTAAAATTATGGCTGCTAGAGCGATCGCACCTAGCCAAATAATGCGGTTACGGCGTTTCATATTTTTAGGTGACTGGTGACTGGGGACTGGTGACTGGTGACTGGTGACTGGGGATTGGTGATTGGGTAAAAATAACTAATGACTAATAACTAATGACTAATAACTAATAACTAATAACTAATAACTAATAACTAATAACTAATGACAAAAGTCTCATGTCTAATGTCTAATA
>NZ_JAQMTI010000031.1:0-4521 GCF_028329225.1 Sphaerospermopsis kisseleviana CS-549
CTGGGGACTGGGGACTGGTGACTGGGGACTGGGTAATCAATTTTATTTTCCCAATTACCAATTACCAATTACCAATTACCAATTACCAATTACCAATTACCAATTACCAATTACCAATTACCAATTACCAATCACCAATTCCCTTTTAATAGTTTATTTTTCTACTGGTTGTTGACTAGAAAACACTGGAGCGATCGCACTTAATTTTAACTCTGGATGGTCGCCCTGTAATTGTTGACAATTCCATTCATTACGGAATAATAAAACTGGTCTTCCCATACTATCTTTGACTGTCGTAGTGTTAAATACACGCCCCACTTTTTCCAAAGCTTCCCAACCACCTTCAACCCAGCGAGCCACACTATATGGTAATAAATCAAGAATAGTTTCTACACCATATTCATTTTGTAAACGGAACTGCACAACTTCAAATTGCAACTGACCAACTGCTGCCAAAATTGGATCGCGTTTAGCTTCATCAGTCGAGTACATAATTTGTACAGCACCTTCTTCTCTTAGTTCAGAAACACCTTTTTGAAATTGCTTAAATTTTGAGGGGTTGGGGTTTCTTAAAGTCGCAAACAGTTCTGGTGAAAAATAAGGAATTCCCTCATATTCCAGTTTTTGCCCTGTGTAAATTGTGTCACCAATGGCAAAAACGCCAGGGTTATTTAAACCTATTACATCCCCAGCATAAGCGACATCAATAGACTCTCTCTCTTGGGCAAAAAGTTTTTGCGGTCGAGACAGACGGACAGCTTTACCTGTGCGGGCGTGGTTCACTGTCATATCTTTTTCAAACTTACCTGTGCAGACCCGGACAAAAGCGACTCTATCTCTATGTTTGGGATCCATGTTAGCTTGGAGTTTGAAGACAAATCCTGTAAACTCTGGGTAAGTTGGGGGAATTTCGCCAGCGGTGCTGTGATGTGTACCGGGTTTGAGGGCGTAGTCCAAGAAGTATTTGAGGAATAACTCGACCCCAAAGTTAGTCATGGCGCTCCCAAAAAACACAGGAGTCATTTTTCCTTGATGCACTAAATCTAAATCTAGTTCCCCACCGGCTCCTTCTAATAGTTCTAACTCATCTTTAAGTTGATGGTAAAGGTCTTGTTCTAAAAGTTGTTCAATTCTGCTATCACCTAAATCAACTATAGTATCACGGGCTTCTTTACTACCGTGGGCGCTACGTTCAAATAAATGGATTTGCTTTTGGTGGCGGTCAAATACGCCTTTAAAGCGATCGCCCATTCCTATCGGCCAGTTTACCGAGTATGTTTGTAATCCCAATTCTTGCTCAATCTCATCCAAAAGTTCTAAAGGTTCTCTTCCCGGACGGTCGAGTTTATTCACAAAGGTGAAAATGGGAATACCCCTCATTTTACACACTTCAAACAGTTTCCGGGTTTGAGGTTCTAACCCTTTAGCCGCATCAATCAGCATCACCGCGTTATCGGCTGCTGCTAAAGTTCTATAAGTGTCCTCACTAAAATCTTGGTGTCCAGGGGTATCAAGTAAATTAATTTGACAATTGTTATAGACAAATTGTAAAACAGTAGAGGTAATAGAAATACCCCGTTGTTGTTCCATTGCCATCCAGTCAGAAGTGACTTTGCGCTGGTCTCTTCGAGCTTTTACCGCTCCTGCTTCATGGATAGCACCCCCGTATAATAATAATTTTTCAGTTAACGTAGTTTTACCAGCATCAGGGTGAGAAATAATCGCAAAATTGCGACGCAGTTCCACCGCTTCACCTAGTTCTTCAATCAGTTCAGTAGCCATAATTTGTAATTTGTTTTTTACCTTACTTAATTAAATGTAATCTTTTTCAGGACTAAGGAAACATATTTGTCTATTCTATTCATTTTCACCGGTGAATCAATCAATTTTAATTCAGATAATTCAAAAATTCATGGGTGAGGTAGTTGACAAATTGGGTAGTTTTCATTATGATTTTATTACAGTGGAAATCTGTGCGTGCATATAGGATCTTGTTTGAGATTTCTCAGATTGTAAGATTGTCAGAATCAGGATATCCAGGATTTAAGGATTTACAGGATGTGCGTTTGTAATATTCTATAATATCTGTACTAAGCTGTTGTGCATTTAATTTGTATAAGTGGAACAGGCATCTTGCCTGTTAAACAAGAGTTCAGAACATTAGGATTATACAATTTAGCTGTGTAACAGCTTATCAGCATCTGGATGGGGAGATTTTGAGTAGAATAGACTGGTAAAGTTGTGAAGGAAATTCTATTATGTCATCTCCAGCAATTACCACTGTCATCAAAATGATGGAATCTTTATCTGAAGATGTACAAGACAGAGTTGCAGAACATTTGAGAGAATATTTAGCAGATTTACAAGATGAATTAAAATGGGATAATTCATTTAAAAAAAGTCAACAAAAATTAATTGCATCTGCTCAACGTGCTAAAAGAGAAATTGCAGAAGGATTAGCTAAACCAATAGACCTCTCCAAAATAGAATGTATTGATTTTTAATATATTGTAGGGGCGAAGCATTTGGGCGATAATTTGACGGAAAAATCAGACATCTAGATATCCCAAATGCTTCGACCTGCCCCCATAAATAAGCCATAATTTCTTTTCTGGAGAAGTCTATTATATTATATCTGAATGTCTACGTTGTCAGAATCAGGATATCCAGAATTTAAGGATTTACAGAATTACATTCATGAGTGCTTCCTTAAACTTTGCAGCACTTTGAAAATGGATTTGCGGTTTTTCAGTTAAAGCTAAATCTATTACTGCTGCTAATTGCTTGGGAATATTGGCATTACGTTGTAAAATTGGTACAGGATCATTTTCCAGAACATCCATAAAAGGATCATCTGTGAAATTGCGGGGAACATATCCTGTTAACATATTATATAAACAAGCTGCACTTGCCCAAACATCAACATCGGGTTTTGCATCTTTAAATTTTAGCACCTGTTGACGAGGAATAAAACCCGGTGTACCTCCCATTCTTTTGGTGAAAGTTTGTCCACTTAAACCTGCTAAATCAAAAGATTTTGCTAAACCATAATCACCGATTTTTGCTGTGAGTTTACCATTAATATTACACAAGAAAATATTATTTGGTTTTAAATCTCGGTGAACTAAACCTTTACCTTTTGCAAAGCTACCATTAGCTAATTTAACATAGGGAATTTCTGCATTATGGGTATATGTTAAACCGTCTAAAACTTGCAGGATAATTCCTAAAGACATATCTAGAGGTAATTTTCCTCCTAATTGCTGCATTAAATCATAAACATTCCCACCTTCGTAATATTCCATGACTAGGAAAAATATATTTTCTGCATAACCATAATCAAATAATTCTACAACATAGGGATGTTTTAAAGCTTTCAGGTTTTCAATTTCCCGGAGGAACATTTGGACATGATTTTCATCCTGTGCAACTTCTGGTAACATGACTTTTAAAGCGACAAGTTTACCAGTTTGGGAATGTTGCGCTAAATAAACTTCACCAAAACCACCTTTTCCGATAGATTTGATAATTTGATAATTGCGTAATGCTGTTAATTGTTTTTCTCCACCTATCGCTAATTTGATTAATTTTTGAATGACATCAAAAAGTTTGGTTTTGGTTTTTGGTTGTGGTGGTTGGATAAAACCAGGAGTTTGAATATCAGGAGTTTTATGAAGTGGTTGGGTAATTTTAATATTAACTTGAAAAACAGTATCACCTATTATAATATTATCACCATCTTGTAAATCATATTCAGGAAAGTTTAATTTTTGCGCTTCTTCTGGGGTGTGATGAGATTGTCTACCACCTATTTTTTTGTTATTAATATAAGTTCCGTTTAAACTTCCTAAATCTTTGATTTTGATATCTGGGGGGTTGATATCTAATAAACAATGATAGCGGGAAACTTTTTTATCAACTTCGTAGGGTATGGATAAACCACAATCATCATTTCTACCAATAAGACAAGTGGTGCGAGTGTCGAATATATATTGTTTTCCTGAGAGTTTACCTGTGGTAATAGTCAGGGTGATGGTAGATTGCATATTTAGGTAGTTTTTATAGACGCTGTATATTATACATGATTTTGGTGTGATTGGGGATTTTATTTGTCTGAATCAGGATGTCCAGGATTTGAAGATGTACAGGATGTGATTGAATGATTGTTTGTTGGGAGTTGGAGATTTTATTTGTCTGAATCAGGTGGTTATCGAGTTTCGACTACGCTCAACTACCGCGACTTGTACTGAGCCTGTCCTGAGCGGTGTCGAAGAGCGAAGTCGAGATAATGTCCAGGATTAGAGGATTTTCAGGATGTTGTTGGATGATTGTTTGTTGGGAAGTTGGGGATTTTTTGATGATGTTATTGAATGATTGTTTTTGAATGTTTATAAGCCATCTAAAAATTACCATCCCGTACATCCTAAAATCCTGGTTATCCTGATTCAGACAAATACAACTTTAAACACCAACAGAAAATCTATAAATAACATCCTGTACATCCTAAAATCCTGGTTATCC
>NZ_JAQMTI010000032.1:0-5193 GCF_028329225.1 Sphaerospermopsis kisseleviana CS-549
GAAGGGTATACCGGAAAAAGTGTGCATTTTTTGGGATTTCAAGAGATGGCAAAGAAATTTTCAAATCTCCTCCTGACTCCTGACTCCTGACTCCTGACTCCTATGCCCTCACGGAAAGACTTTCTCAGCAACCCCTATTTACTGATATTCTGCATTAATAAGCTTTATAGCGTTGGTTTTTCCAGGTTGAAATATTAACTGTATCCGAATTGTGTATCAAACGATGATGAACAACAGATTCTTACAATGTGCAAGTGTAATATGCACTATATTTACCGTTCTTGGGGTGAATAGCTTTGAAAAGCAGCTATCCTTCAGGGAGCAAAAAGCACTGTACTCTAACCTTGTACTAGCACAAACATCCCAGGAACAGATTGCCCGCCAAGTTTATCAAAAATCAAGTCCGGCTGTGGTGACGGTTCAAACAGGTCAAGGTCATGGTAGTGGTTTTATTATCAGTAAAGATGGGTTAATTATCACCAATGCTCATGTCATTAAACCACCACCAAGAAATGAAGAAGAAGTAGAAAAGTATAATCCAAAAGATTTCCCCAGTGTAGTGACTGTTGTTTTTTCTGATGGGAAGAAAGTCGCGGCTGATGTATTGGGTTTTGGTAAAAATGGATTAGATTTGGCAGTGCTGCAAATTCATAATCAGAAAAACTTGCGGACACTTGCTTTAGCTGCGGCTGGATCTGCGAAAGTAGGCGATCGCATTTTCACTCTTGGTACTCCTCTGGATGCAGATTTCAAAGACACTTTTACCCAAGGAAACATTACTCGTATTGATTCCAGGACTGGAGAAATTCAACATGATGCAGTGATACAAGGAGGTAATTCTGGGGGACCACTTCTTAATAGCAAAGGTCAAGTGATTGGCGTGAATACAGCAGGAATTGTCGGACCAGGAAAATTAAATAGTGGGATGAATTTTGCTATTCCTGTTGCTCAAGTGCAATCTTTTATTACTGCTGCCAGAAAAAAAGATATCTCTTCTGTCTCTACCCTATTTAAGAGATCCACAAAACCTGCTATTGCCAGTATCTCACTTAACGGTCAGATCATTAATGGCAATTTAAATCCAGAGGATGGTATTGCTTCTGAAAATGGTAACTTTATGAATTTATATCAATTTCAGGGTCGAGCCGGTCAACAGGTAGTAATTGAAATGACCAGTCAGAAAATTAATTCACTTTTGAGTTTATATCAAGTGAGCGAATCTTCTGAAGGTCAAATTTTTTATAGCAAAATAACCGAAAATGATGATAGAGGGGCTGGTGATTTTAATGCTCAAATAGATATGACATTACCAGAAGATGGAGTTTATATAATAGTTGCCACTTCTCAACAACGAGGAGAAACTGGAAATTACAGTTTACAGGTAACAGCTAAACCTTAAATAGTGGGTATATTTTGCTAAAAAAGGATTTTTCAATGAACAGGAGTCAGTTTTTTAACGGTTACAGAAAAAAGCACTATTTGATAATCTAACAATTTATCAAATATGTGATCCATTACCTTTAACTCATGATTTTTTAATTTATCAATCTCAACAACAATATTATGCGACAACAATCATTTTTCATCACTTTAGGACTAGCTGCTGTCACATCTTTAGCAACTATTAGTCTACCTGCCAATTTTAGCCAATCAACTGCTGCCGAATCACAATCAAATCAAGTCACTTTCCTTTGTCAGTCAATGTTTGATGCAGCAAGTGGTGAGAGAATTCCGACTACAGTTGCTTGGATTCCTGAAAGAAAAGGTCATGTGTATTTTATTGGCTGGAAATCTGAATACTTTAATAAAGGTGGCTGGACTCCAGCAGAACGCTGTCAAAAAGTCTCGCAAAAATTCCAAGAGTTTTATGAACAAGGTCGTTTGAATTTTCTGTCTACTGGGAAAATTAAAGGATATTCTGTTATCTGTGGTGTTCTTAATCAAGGAGAAACTTGCAATCCTAGTAATCAACTATTTACCTTAAAAACAGGGAGTGATGCTGAGGACGTAATACAAAAGTTAATGGATATTGCTGAAGGTAAAAGTGGAGGGATAATTTTCCAAAATTCAGGTGAACAGTTGTATGTAAGTGTGAAAGATTTTTTAAAAAAATCCCCCTTAACTAACAATAATTAGAGATTATTTTCCGAAAACCGGGGTAGGCACGGGGGCGCTACCCCTACATCAAACACACATATTGTAGGGGCAATCCCCCTGTGGTTGCCCCCAAAAACGGGGTATTTACGACAAATATGGGGTATTTACCATGAATATGAATACGGGGTAGGCACGGGGGCGCTACCCCTACATCAAACACACATAGAAATCCTAAATACGTACATTTTACATAATTTACAAATTTCCCATCATGAACATGAATACCAAAACAGTCAGCATTTTCTCTTTAGCATTTTTATTAGTTTCCACTTTGAGTATTGAAACTTCATCTAATTCTATCTCCCTAGCAGCAATTGATAATATCAGTTGTCAAATCAAAGCCGATAATGGTGACACTGGAGCATATTCCCAAAAACAACTACAAACCATCGCCAAGAGAATTACAGTCAGAGTAATAAGTGATAATAACAGCGGTTCAGGAACACTCCTATCTAAACGAGGAAATACTTATCTAGTTTTAACTAATTCTCATGTAATTAGAGGAGTTAACAAAATTTCTTTAACAACAGCAGATGGTAAAACCTATAATGCACAAACAGTTCCTAACACTAACTTTAATAAATTTGACCTAGCATTATTACAATTTCAAAGCAATGAAAATTACTGTTTACAAGAAGTAGCTAATTCCGTACCTAATACTGAAATGGAAGTAATGGCGGCGGGATATTCTGCTACCAAAGGACAAATAGTATTTCGCACTGGTAGAGTAGAAAAAATAGCCGATAAACCACTAAAAGAAGGCTATCAAATTGGTTATAGTAGTGATATTGACCAAGGAATGAGTGGCGGTGCAATCATTAACTCTGTGGGACAAATCATAGGGATAAATGGTAGAAGTGCATACCCAATCTTAAATACAGGTTATGTTTATCCTGATGGTTCACGTCCTAGCAATGCAGAAATCCAGGAAATGCGAAAACTCAGTTGGGGAATACCAACTTCCACCTTATTAGCACAAGTAAAACCAGAAATTCTCACCGCCTATTCCTTACCTGTACCAAATATTTCCCAACCAGTACCAGACGTACCAGCATTAACAGGATGGTTAGGAGAAATAGAACAAAAAGCCAAACAAATAACCGTGAGAATTGATAGTAGTGATGAATCTAATGGTTCAGGGGTAATTATCGCTAAAGAAGGAGATACTTATACTGTTTTAACTGCGGCTCATATTTTCTGTGAAAGTGAAAATGAAACTCAATCCTGTGGACTTTTTAATTATTCAATTCTTGCTCCAGATGGTAAACAATATCCTATAGAAAAAGGCAGTATTAAACTAGAATCAGGAGTAGATTTAGCAGTAGTTAAATTTAGAAGTCCAGCAACATATCAAATTGCCACCTTAGCAAATCACAACCCAAAAGATGATGAATATATATTAACAGCAGGATATCCCAAATTAGGGCAAACATCACCTTGGCGGTTGACAATGGGGCAGATTTTTAGTAAAGAACAAGGATTATTTCAAACTACCCAATCAGATTTTAGAAACAATAGTTCTGGGAACTCAGGAAATGTCAGTTCAAGTGTTAGTCAAAGTGCAGTTTCCTTAACCGGAGGATATGAATTAGTTTATAGAAGTATCACCTTTGGGGGCATGAGTGGGGGACCAGTATTAGATACCCAAGGAAGAGTAATAGGTATTCATGGACGTGCTGAGGGAGAAACAGCTATTGATGAAAAAACAGGTGATAGAGGTAGTAGTGGTGGAAAAGTACAAATAGGTAATAGTTTAGGTATTCCTATCAGTACCTTTTTAGCAATAGCAAACAAACTAGATACCCAAGGACAAAAAGTAGAAACTACCCCAGCAGCAAAATTAAATCAACAACAAGTTAACTCTATACAAGCAGCAATATTATCAGTAGATGTTTCCAAAGGAAATACTACCGCCAGTCAATGGATAGAAAGAGGAAATCAACTGTGGCGTTTACGTCGTTTGCCAGAAGCTATAGAGGCTTTTGATAGAGCGATTCAGCTAAAACCAGCCTTTATTCACTTAGCTTATTATGGCAAGGGTTTGGCTTTAAGTAGTAATAAAAAATATCAAGAAGCGGTAGCTCCATTGCAACAAGCAGTGAAAAGTCAACCTGATTTTGTTGCTGCTTGGATTCAGCTAAGTACAGTCTATACAAAATTAAAGCAAGGAAATGAAGCCTTACCAGCAATCAATAAAGCCATTGAACTTCAACCAAATAATCCTAATTGGTATAATGAGAAATCCAATGTATTATATGAGTTAAAAAGGTATGCAGAAGCAGAGGTAGCGATCAATGAAGCGATTAAACTCAGCCCCCGTTCGGGATTTTACACCAATCGCGGTAATCTTTACGTTCAGCAGAAAAAATGGGAATTAGCACTGGCAGATTATAACCAAGCTATCAATATTAATCCTGATTTTGCTCTGGCTTACTACAATCGCGGTAATCTTTACAGTGACCAGAAAAAATGGGAATTAGCACTAGCAGATTATAATCAAGCTATCAAAATTAATCCTGATGATGCTGATGCCTACAACAATCGCGGTGTTCTTTACAGTGACCAGAAAAAATGGGAATTAGCACTAGCAGATTATAACCAAGCTATCAAAATTAATCCTGATGATGCTGGTGCTTACAACAATCGCGGTGCTCTTTACTATGAGCAGAAAAAATGGGAATTAGCACTGGCAGATTTTAACCAAGCTATCAATATTAATCCTGATTTAGCTCTGGCTTACTACAATCGCGGTAATCTTTACAAAAACCAGAAAAAATGGGAATTAGCACTGGCAGATTATAATCAAGCTATCAAAATTAATCCTGATTATGCTGATGCCTACAACAATCGCGGTAATCTTTACAGTGACCAGAAAAAATGGGAATTAGCACTGGCAGATTTTAATCAAGCTATCAAAATTAATCCTGATTATGCTCTGGCTTACTACAATCGCGGTCTTGTTTACGATAATCAGAAAAAATGGGAATTAGCACTAGCAGATTATAATCAAGCTATCAAAATTAATCCTGATTTAGC
>NZ_JAQMTI010000033.1:0-3951 GCF_028329225.1 Sphaerospermopsis kisseleviana CS-549
CCAATCACCAATCACCAATCACCAATCACCAATCACCAATCACCAATCACCAATCACCAATCACCAATCACCAACACCTGTATCACCAGCACCTGTATCAACTTGGAATGCTGAACAAGTAGCAAAAGCAGCTAAAAGCCTGGCAGAATTTTTTAGGGGGGAAATTATCAGCTTGACAGATGATGTTTTAGATTTATCTGCTACTGGGGTTTCACCAGATGTTGAAATATATGAAACAGATTATGATTATGATTAGCTTGCAAATACTCAGTGTTGAAATATATGAAACAGATTATGATTATGATTAGCTTGCAAATACTCAGTTAGGGGGCTGGTTGAGGTGAATAATACTGTAACTGACATAAATAATATTATACCAGGTCAAATAGTACGGGTGCGATCGCGTCAATATCTCGTAGAAGAGGTAGTACCTAAACCCAATGACAAAGAAGATACTAAAGTTAGTTTATCTTGCTTAGAAGATGATGCATTAGGAGAACAGTTAGAAGTCCTCTGGGAACGGGAAATAGACGCAAAAATCATTGGTACTACTTCCTGGGAAAGTGTAGCTAATTGCGGTTTTGACCAGCCCCGGTTATTTAGTGCTTACCTGCATACCTTACGCTGGAATTGCGTAACTTCCACAGATACTAAGTTATTTCAAGCACCTTATCGAGCAGGGATAGAAGTTAAAGCTTATCAGTTAGAACCACTGCGGAAGGCCTTACTTATGCCCAGGGTAGCCTTATTTATTGCCGATGATGTGGGTTTAGGTAAAACCATTGAGGCGGGTTTAATTTTGCGGGAAATGCTGATGCGGCAGAAAGTTAAGCGTGTTGTTATTTCCTGCCCTCCTTCCGTAGTGCGACAATGGCGGGAGGAGATGGAAAGCCGATTTGGGTTGACTTTCATGATTTTTGATCGGGAGTTTGTCGCCGCCCGTCGTCAAGAACGAGGTTATGGAATTAACCCTTGGACGACTCACAGCCGGTTTATTATTTCCCATGCTTTACTCAGAGATGAAACATACTCTGCACCTTTACGGGATTGGTTGGGAGATTTTAACGCCGCTTCTATGTTAATTTTAGATGAAGCGCACAATGCCGCCCCTGCGAGTGGGGCTAAATATGCGGTGGACTCTCACCTTACCCGGACTATCCGGGAAGTAGCGCCAAGATTTGAACATAAGTTATTTTTGTCTGCTACGCCTCACAATGGCCACTCTAATAGTTTTGCAGCTTTATTGGAAATTCTTGATCCGCAAAGGTTTTGTCGGGGTGTACCGGTGCGAAATCGGCAGTTACTTGATACGGTGATGGTACGGCGATTAAAGCAGGACTTACGGGAGATCGGGGAAGCTTTTCCCCAGCGTCAGGTAACACCGATTATTATTGATAATTTGCCAGAAAATGCCCCAGAGTTACAATTATCTCGGTTATTACAAGAATATCGTCATTTACGGGAAGAAAGATTAAAGGATGTTTCTAAAACCGCCCAAGCTGCGGCAATGTTGGTAATTACATCTTTACAAAAGCGGTTGTTATCTTCTATTGAAGCTTTTGCTCGGACTTTAAAAGTACATAGAACTGCTATAGAAAGAAGTCACGAAAGCAGGGAGAGAAATAAAAATAACACCAATTACCAATCACCAATTACCCTATTATTAGAGTCTGCGGGGGCGGATGATGACAGGGCGGAGTTACCAGAGGCAGAAATAGAAGCGGAAGAAGATGCACAAATGAGCGCCGCTAGTAGGGAAGATGGGTTACAAGCAACACCAAAGGAATTAGAGATTTTACGGCAAATGGGGGAAATTGCTGATCAAGTACGGTATCAGCCAGACCCCAGGATTATCAAGCTGATAGAATGGATTAAAGTTAATCTTTGTCCTGATTTGGGGGAAAATAACGCTGCTTGGTTAAATAAAAGAGTGATTATTTTTACTGAATATACAGATACAAAACGCTATTTACAACAACAGTTAGAGGCGGCGATCGCCCATTCTCATCTAGCAGATAAACGCATAGATGTGTTTCATGGGGGGATAGGGGATGACAGGAGGGAAGAAATTAAACAGGCGTTTAATAGTGATCCTAGTCGGCATCCATTACGGATTTTAATTGCTACGGATGCGGCGAGAGAAGGAGTAAATTTACAGAATCACTGCGCCGATCTGTTTCATTTTGATGTACCTTGGAATCCTAGCCGGATGGAACAACGCAACGGACGGATAGATAGAAAATTACAGCGATCGCCTTTAGTGAGATGTTATTATTTTATCTTACCTCAACGGGTGGAAGATAAAGTTTTAGATGTTTTGGTACGGAAAACAGATAATATTCAGCGAGAGTTAGGCAGTCTTGCGCCGGTTGTAGAGAAAAAAGTTTCCCGGTTATTAGCGGACGGTATTCGCCATCAAAACATCAATAATATTACGGAGGAAATTAATCAAGCCGATAAAATAGATACTAAAACAGAGGGGAATTTAGAAGTTATTAACGCCGAGTTGGAAGCAGCAAGAATCAGACAAAAAGACCTAAATAAACAACTGGGTGAACTGCAAGAAATGTTAAAAAAATCACAGCAATGGTTAAATTTAAGTGATCAACATTTCCGGGCAGCTATTTCTGCATCTTTAGAAATTCTCAACGCTTCCCCATTAACACCGCTGGATGAAAGCGAGGCGGTTAATAACCCGATAACTGCCCGGTGGATGATTCCAGCACTGGATCAGCAAACTGGGGCAGATCCTACTTGGTCAGCAACTTTAGATACTTTACGAGTACCGAAACAAAGAGGACAAAAACCCTGGGAATGGCGCAGGGAAGCACCTATTCGTCCGGTAGTTTTCCGTGATCCAGGTTCTTTGGATGGGGATGTAGTACATTTACATTTAGAACATCGGTTAGTACAGAGATTATTAAGCAGGTTTTTATCCCAAGGGTTTTTACATGATGAACTTACCCGTGCTTCTGTGTGTTTAACCAATGATCCGATCCCGAAAATTATTGTTTTGGGGCGGTTGTCGTTATACGGAGACAAAGCGGCCAGGTTGCATGATCAGGTGATCGCAATGGCCGCAGAATGGATAGATCCTGCAAACCGGGGTAAAAAAAGACTGCAACCATTGGGAGAAGGGGATAAACAGGATGTCTTGCAGTTGTTAGAAGACTCATTAGCGATCGCCCATTTTCATGAAGTAGGAGAAGGGATCAAAACCAGACTACAAAAACACGCAAGTCAGGATATTGCAGAACTCATTCCCCATTTAGAGAAACGCGCTCAAATTTTAGCAGAAAGAGCAGAGAAAAAATTAACTGAAAGGGGTAAAAAAGAAGCTGGGGAAATGAAAAAGATTTTAGAGGAACAAAAAGAACGTATTACCCAAAAACAGGAAGAAACCACCAAAATACAATTATCATTATTTCCCGCAGATGAACAAAAACAAATAGACGCAGATCGTCGTTATTGGGTGAAAAGGTTGGAAAAATTAGAGATAGAATTAATTACTGAACCGGAGAGAATTGAAAGAACTTATCAAGTGAAAGCGGTACGAGTTGAACCTGTAGGTTTAATTTATTTATGGCCTATTTCTGGGTAATTGGGGACTGGGGACTGGGGACTGGTGACTGGGGACTGGGGATATAATTATTTTATTATGATTTTATTGATGATTTATTTTGTCTGAATCAGGATTTTTAGGATTATAGGATGTACGGGATGTGATTGATAATTGATAATGGATAATTGATAATTGATAATTGTCTGAATCAGGATAACCAGGATTTGAGGATGTACGGGATGTTGTTTGATGATTGTGGTTTTTAGTGATGATTTATTTTGTCTGAATCAGGATAACCAGGATTTGAGGATGTACGGGATGTTGTTTAGAGATTGTGGTTTTTATTGATGATTTATTTTGTCTGAATCAGGATTTTCAGGATTATAGGA
>NZ_JAQMTI010000034.1:0-7647 GCF_028329225.1 Sphaerospermopsis kisseleviana CS-549
CCTGTACAGGTGTTCAGCATTCGGGGGATTGATGATAAATTTGACGACAAGGTTATTTCCTGTAGGGGCGAAGCATTCGGGCGATCAATTCTCAATTTTATTACAAGATTATTTTCCGAATGCTTCGCCCTATGACTATTGATTCCTGTACAGGTGTTCAGCATTCGGGGGATTGATGATAAATTTGACGACAAGGTTATTTTCCGAATGCTTCGCCCCTACGACTCCTTACTCCTTTAAAAACTATGCAAACCTATCAAATAACTATCGGAGAATTAACTATAGATGTCGTCAGAAAAGACATTAAAAATCTACATCTAGCAGTTTATCCCCCAGATGGAAGAGTAAGAATTGCCACACCTTTACATATTAATGATGAATCCTTGCGATTATTTGTAATTGAAAAATTAGCATGGATTAAAAAACATCAAATTAAGTTTCAATCTAATAATCAATCTAATAAATCTAATAATCAACCTAATAATCAACCTAATAATCAACCTAATAATCAATTTTCCAACCTACCGGAAAAAATAGCATATTTATCAGGAGAAAATCACTACTTTCAAGGTAAAAGCTATATATTAAACGTGATTGAAAAACCTGGTAATGCACAAATAGAAATTAGAAATAACACATATATTGATTTATATATTAAAACAGGAAGTAATACAGAACAACGGCAAAAAGTCTTAAATAATTGGTATCGTCAACAATTAAAAATACAAATTCCCCCATTAATAGCTAAATGGGAAAAAATCATAGGTGTAAATATTAACGAATGGGGAATAAAAACCATGAAAACAAAATGGGGAACTTGCAATGTACAAGCTAAACGCATTTGGTTAAATTTAGAACTCGCAAAAAAACCTATTCATTGTTTAGAATATGTAGTAGTGCATGAAATTACCCATCTGTTAGAACGCACCCATAACGCTAAATTTCAAGCTTTAATGGATCAATTTATGCCAAAGTGGCGAGAATATAAAAAAGAATTGAATAACAATAACTAACTAACTAATTTGTTACCAAAAACGTAACCAACCCAAACTTGTATTTAGACAATGCCAAACTATCAATAGGAGTTAAATCTCCCAGATGTTTTAGTAACTGTTAACTGTTAAAAGTTGACAGTAGATAATTGATTGATTTTTTTGAGGAGTGTGCATTTTATGTCTAGAAATACCTTATCAATTTCTTCCCTTCATATCAAGAACCTGGGAAAAATTCTTTATTCCACCTTATTAATATGTATGATATTTGCCCTACCAGCATCAGCCGAAGAAAAAGCCAAATTATGGCGCACCTTAACCGTTAGCGGAAGTGGAGTAGAAAGAATTGCTACCACCTTATCACAAGTTAGTTTAGGTGTAGAAGTGCAAGGAAAAACAGCCGAAGAAGTACAAAAAGAAGCCGCCCGCAAGTCATCTGCCGTAGTCGCCTTACTTAAAAGCCGCAATGTCGAGAAATTAGAAACCACAGGAGTGCGGCTAAACCCAGTTTATAGTTATACCAACAACGTCCAAAGAATTACAGGTTATGCAGCCAGCAACACCGTGAGTTTTCGCTTTCCCACCGATAAAGTCGGTACATTATTAGATGAAGCAGTCAAAACCGGAGCAACACAAATTAATGGTATTAGTTTTGTCGCCACAGATGAAGCTATTAGCAACGCCCAAAAACAAGCATTAAAAAAAGCTACCCAGGATGCCCAACAACAAGCCGATGCAGTTCTTGACACCTTGGGTTTTCAACCAAAAGAAATAGTGAGTATTCAAATTAATGGGGCAAGTGCGCCCCCACCACCAATGTTACAACGGGTTGAAATTGCTAAAGCAAACCTCGCCGATGCTTCCACCCCCATAGTCGGCGGTGAACAAGAAGTACAAGCATCTGTTACTTTGCAAATTAGTTATTAGGAACAGGGAACAGGGAACTCTTAACAGGGAACAGGGAACAGGAAATATTTATCTTTATTCTGACTCCTGACTCCTGACTCCTGACTCCTGACTCCTGACTCCTGACTCCTGACTCCTGCACCTAAAAATTCTCTGGAGACATATCCCCCATAGCCGCCTCAGCATCACGCTTAGAACCGAGTAATTCTAGTTGGTCTACATAAATGACTGGCTTTGAACGATTAACACCTGTTTGGCGATCGCTCCAACTATCAAATTTCAGAGAACCTTTAACCCCAATTAAACTTCCTTTACGTACATAATTACCTGCTACTTCCGCAGTTTTTCCCCACAGTTCCAAATTAAACCAGTCTGGTTGATCACTATTTTTTGTTTTTCTATTAACCGCTAAAGTTAACTCACATTTAACCTTTCCCGACTCAAAATACCTGATATTCGGATCGCCACCTACACGTCCAACAAGAGTGACAACATTAATGCTCATGGGTCTTACCTTAGTCTTAAATTACTGTTAAACTTGAGTACGATTGTACTGATTAATTTTTGATCTTATAATAACCAATTGTAAAAACCTGGAAAATATGTTAAGTAATTAACAATCATATATGTTAATTGTCCCAGATGCTTTAAAAATTACTGGTAATTATTGCCATTATACGGTTAAGTTCAGTAAATATGAGAAGAGAGAAAATAAGATGACTGCTACAGCCATCAACATTGACAAAAATTATAGAAAAAAATAGTCTGATTTACTGGAGTCAGGCAAAGAAATATCATAAAATCCAGGGAAATTAAATCTCACTCTTATCAATTAACACTCACAAATTAGCGCATATAGGGGGCATAGATACGCGTGGGTCTTTTTCGTAACTTTCGCTCATCATGGGATATGGGTATCGACCTCGGTACAGCCAACACCCTAGTTTATGTATCTGGTAAAGGAATTGTACTACAAGAACCGTCAGTAGTTGCCATTGATCAAAATGAAAAAATAGCACTAGCAGTAGGAGAAGATGCCAAAAAAATGCTCGGACGGACACCGGGTAATGTAATAGCGGTCCGCCCCCTGCGTGATGGTGTCATTGCTGATTTTGAGACGGCCGCACTGATGCTAAAAAGCTTTATCCAGCGAGTAAATGAAGGTAAGTCACTGATTTTACCACGGATAGTCATTGGTATTCCCAGCGGTGTTACAGGGGTAGAAAGACAAGCTGTAATGACTGCCGCTTCTCACGGAGCCAGGGAAGTATATTTAATTGATGAACCAATAGCAGCAGCCATTGGTGCTGGTTTACCAGTCGCCGAACCCACCGGTAACATGATCATTGATATTGGAGGAGGAACAACAGAAGTAGCTGTACTCAGTTTACAAGGAACAGTCATCAGCGAATCAGTACGTATTGCCGGAGATGAATTAACAGACTCAATTATTCAGTATATGAAAAAAGTTCATAACCTGGTAATTGGTGAAAGAACAGCAGAAGACATCAAAATTCGCATTGGTTCTGCCTATCCTACCGACGATGATCACGATGCTATTATGGAGGTTCGCGGTTTGCACCTGCTTTCTGGATTACCAAGAACTGTTATAATCAAAAGCCCAGAAATTCGAGAAAGTATGTTGGAAGCATTATCAGTAATTATAGAAGCTGTCAAACGCACACTAGAACGGACACCACCAGAACTAGCAGCAGATATTATTGACAGAGGAATTATGTTAGCAGGTGGGGGCGCATTACTTAAAGGGATAGATACCTTAATTAGTCATGAAACAGGTATAGTCACTCATATTGCAGCAGATCCTTTAAGTTGTGTTGTCCTGGGTACAGGTCGTGTGCTAGAAAACTTCAAGCAGCTAGAAAGGGTATTCAGCGGACACTCTCGCAATATGTAGGCAAAAGCGAAAACAAGATAATGGATTCTGTAGCTATAGCTATAAAATAATATAGCCACCACTATTTTAATATAGCAGTTAGCAGTTAGCAGTCAGCAGTCAGCTTTTAAAACTCCTATCTGTTATACAGCAGATTACAGAACAATGAGGTACAAAATCTAAATTGAAACCTATACACTTTCACCAGTCTTACTCCTGACTCCTGACTCCTGCAAGGGCGAAGCATTCGGGCAATCAATGATCAATTTTTCTCACAGCTTATTTTCCTGCAAGGGCGAAGCATTCGGGCAATCAATGATCAATTTTTCTCACAGCTTATTTTCCGAATGCTTCGCCCCTACGACTCCTGACTTCTTAATTCTGCTCTATCTTAAATAATTTATCAAATATAAACAGGCATAAATGTTTACGGCACGCCGTTGGTGGGAAAATAAAGGATTACAAATCGTTTTGTTAGCACTAGTCTTTGGTAGTGCTTGGACACTACGACAGACTCAAGGGGCGCTAGTGATGGAGATATATCTAGGTATTGCCACTCCATTAAAGACGTTGCAGCCAGGAAACACTCCTGAAAATCGCATCCGTGAAGCCAAGTTATTGGAATTGCAAACCCGGATAGTAGAGCTAGAAAGCCAAAATCAAAAACTACAAAGTTTATTGGGATACGTAGAGAAAGAACCACTTGCAAAACGCCCAATAGTAGCCAGGGTAATAGGACGCAGTGCTGGCCATTGGTGGCAGCAAGTAACCTTAAATAGTGGCACAAAAGCAGGTATTCAGAAAGGTTTTGTGGTCAAAGCAGAAGGCGGTTTAGTGGGTTTAGTAGAAAGCGTCACTTCCAATACTAGCCGTGTATTATTAGTTAGCGATCTGAAAAGTCAAGTAGGTGTCACTATTAGCCGTACATCTGCTAAAGGAGTTTTACGAGGTGATTCTTCCGGCGAAGGAGTGCTAGAGTTTTATGAAAAAGTCCCCAATGTCAAAGTTGGAGATTTAGTTTCTACCTCTACTTACAGTCAGAAATTTCCCGCTGGTGTACCAGTAGGCAGAATCAAATCTTTAGATTTAAAGAAACTCCCCACCTCAGTAGCCAAAGTTGAATTATTCCCACCAATACGCTATTTAGATTGGGTAACAGTATATCCAGGTTCAGAAAATACAGATCCGGAACAACCAAACTAAGAGGTGACTGGGGACTGGGAAAGAAAATTGTATCACCAATCACCGATCACCAATTACCTGAAAAATTGAGCAAAACCATGAAAATTCCTGGATTTCCTGGCAGCACAAGCAAGAAAGCAAGAAAGCCAGTCCGCAAATCCAAATCCTTAATTCCCCAACTAACAGATTGGCATCCCTGGCTACGTCAAGTCATGGATTGGACAGTGACATCTGGCTCAGTGCTGTTATGTTTATTGATGTTGCCAACTCGATTCCCAGGCATGGAATTATTGGGTATTGGACCTAACTGGTTACTGATTTGGGTAGTAGCGTGGAGTGTGAAACGCTCTATATTTGCAGGTGCATTGGCAGGTATCATTTTAGGTCTACTGCAAGATGCCTTGACAGCGCCTCACCCGTCCCATGCCATCAGTTTAGGAATTGTAGGAATGCTGACCAGCATAATTCAAAAGCAACGTTTTATTCAAGAAGACTTTATTTCTATTGCTTTAATTGTCTTTGGCATGGCGGTGGTGTCAAATACTATTTTGGCATTGCAATTTTCTTTGATGGGTGGTAGCTGTGGTGCAGAATGTTTCCGCAAAGCGGAAGACATCTGGATATATTACCAACGTGTGGCCTTAGCTTCTGCTATTCTTAGTAGTCTATGGGGTCCTGTGCTTTATTACCCTCTCAATCGTTGGTGGCAAAAAATGAAATTAATTCATAATTCATAAAACAGGGAACAGGAGGCAGGAGTTTTTTTATTTTGGATTTTGGATTTTGGATTTTGGATTTTGGATTGTTTTTGTTAACTCCAATCTAAAATCTAAAATCTAAAATCTAAGATTTTTCCCATTACCCAATCCCCAATCACCAATCCCCAATCACCTCTTCCCCAGTCACAATGTCCTCAAATATGGTAAGTAGTGAATTTGATTCCCTGATGATGCAACGGTGTTTGCAATTAGCCCGGCGTGCTTTGGGACGCACTTCACCAAATCCATTGGTGGGGGCGGTGGTTGTCAAAGATGGGGAAATTGTCGGGGAAGGTTTTCATCCCCGTGCAGGTGAACCTCATGCCGAAGTTTTTGCCCTCCGAGCCGCAGGAGAAAAAGCTCGTGGCGCTACAATTTATGTCAGCCTCGAACCCTGTAACCATTACGGACGCACTCCTCCCTGTTCCGAAGGCTTAATCAAAGCAGGTGTATCTAAGGTAGTTGTGGGTATGGTCGATCCTAACCCTTTGGTAGCAGGAGGTGGTATTGCTCGTTTACGTGATGCGGGAATAGAAGTAGTCGTAGGGGTGGAAGAAGAAGCTTGTCAAAAACTAAATGAAGGTTTTATCCATCGCATTCTCTACAAACGTCCTTTGGGCATTTTGAAATATGCTATGACCCTGGATGGCAAAATTGCTACTAATTCTGGTCATAGTGCTTGGATCACAAATCCCGATGCCCGCAGCGAAGTACATCAACTCAGGGCAGCTTGTGATGCTGTCATTGTCGGTGGTAATACCGTTAGACAGGATAATCCTTATTTAACAACTCATCAGCAAGAAGGACATAATCCTTTGCGGGTGGTGATGAGTCGCAGTTTGAATTTGCCAGAAAATGCCCGTCTGTGGGAAGTGGCGGACGCTCATACTTTGGTGTTAACAGCAGTGGGCAGTTCCCCAGATTTTCAACAGATGTTGCTTAACAGGGGTGTGGAAGTGGTGGAATTTCCCTTGCTCACACCAGATCATGTTATGGCTTATCTATATGGGCGTGGTTTTTGCAGCGTATTATGGGAATGCGGAGGAACTTTAGCCGCAAGTGCGATCGCTCAAAATGCAGTCCAAAAAATTCTGGCTTTTATCGCTCCTAAAATCATTGGTGGTCGTCATGCTCCTACACCCGTAGGTGATTTAGGTTTTACTTCTATGACAGAAGCTATACCCCTAGAAAGAGTTAATTGGCGTGTCGTCGGTTCTGACTGTTTAGTTGAAGGTTATTTACCACAAAAAAGTCAGTAGTTATTAGTTATTAGTCATTAGTTATTAGTCATTAGTCATTAGTTATTAGTCATTAGTTATTAGTCATTGGTTATTTTTCCCAATCACCAATCACCAATACCCTATGACTGTTGACGTTCATAAGCAAGATCACGGATAAGACTGAGCCGAGCGCGGATGTAGTCACAAAGAAAATCTATTTCATGGGGATCTAATAGGGCTTGTTTTGTGGTCTGTTTGACTAACCACTGTACCAAGCTGGCATCGTCCAGCTGCAAAAGAGTTACAGTTTGAGCAGCTTCAACTATAGACCAAAGCTGACGCATAATTGTAGGAGTCATTAGACCTCTATTTAATTATTTAGCTTAGTTTTTTCCAGATTACACAATTTCGATATTAGCTGACTGAATAAATGTACAAGTTGAGATAACTATTATTAAAGGCTTAACAAACTGATTTATATCTTGATAAAGTTTAAAAAATATTAATTATCAAAAATTAACTTTACAATAGTTTACCTAACTTAGATAAACTTTATAGCAGAAGTGTTGAATGTTAAGATTTTGAGGATATTGTCCAATTTGTGCATTGGTATCAGTGATACCAAATTTGAGCAATTAATGACTCTATTCTCAATAGACAATAGGTTTTACCTGGGTAAAACGCCAAGATTGTAA
>NZ_JAQMTI010000035.1:0-3522 GCF_028329225.1 Sphaerospermopsis kisseleviana CS-549
CTGGTGATTGGTGACTGGTGATTGGTGACTGGTGATTGGTGACTGGTGACTGGTGATTGGTGACTGGTGACTGGTGACTGGTGACTGGGAAAAACCTTTTTCTCCCCTGTTCCCTATTCCCTGCGGTAAAATCCAAAATCTAAAATCTAAAATCGAGTAATGAATCAATTTTTTCAACAAAATTCACCTATTTTTCCAGGAAGTTGGCTTTATGCTTTTTGGAAGTTTTCCCGTCCACATACTATTATTGGCACAAGTTTAAGTGTTTTCGGTTTATATTTACTGACCCTTGGTGTCACTTCTACAAGTTTTTCTGTAGTTCATTTAGGGCAGATTTTCGGAACTTGGTTAGCTTGTATTGCTGGTAATATCTATATTGTTGGTTTGAATCAATTACAAGATGTAGATATTGACAAAATTAATAAACCTCATTTACCTTTAGCTTCAGGAGAATTTTCTAGAGAACAAGGAACTTTAATAGTTGTTATTACTGGTATTTTAGCTTTGGTTGTAGCTTGGCTAAATGGACCATATTTGTTGGGAATGGTGGGGATAAGTTTATTAATTGGTACTGCTTATTCTTTACCACCTATTCGTTTAAAACAGTTTCCTTTTTGGGCAGCTTTGTGTATTTTTTCCGTGCGGGGAACTATTGTTAATTTAGGACTGTTTTTACATTTTAGTTGGTTATTCCAAAGAAGCCAAGGTATACCCAGTGCGGTGTGGGTTTTGACAGCGTTTATCTTGGTGTTTACATTTGCGATCGCCATCTTTAAAGATATTCCCGATCTAGAAGGAGACAAACTTTATAATATTACCACTTTTACTATACAATTAGGACAAAGAAAAGTATTTAAACTCGCCCTTTGGGTATTAACAGTTTGTTATCTAGGGATGATGTTTGTGGGTATATTCAGATTAGCTGAAGTGAATCCTATATTTCTCTTTATTAGTCATCTTATACCCTTAGTTTTAATCTGGAGAAAAAGTCAAAAAGTGGACTTGCAAAACAAAAGCGAAATTGCTCAATTTTATCAGTTTATCTGGAAACTATTTTTTATAGAATATCTCATTTTTCCTATTGCTGCTATTTTAGCTTAGTTAGACCAGGGATTTACAGGGATTTACAATGATGTTGGAAAATTCACAACTGAGTAATATAATTGCCATTTCTTCAGTCACTGTTAGTATCAGCTTTCTGATTTATTTTGCCGTTAAAACATTAATAACCTCAAATTTATTTCAAAAAGGAGTTAATCTTTTTCAAGCAAAAGACTATGCAGGTGCAGAAGCAGCTTTTCGGCAAGTAATAGCAATAAATTCTACTAATGATGTAGTGAGGTTGTTATTAGGTGATTTGTTAAACCATCAAGGAAAAATTGAAGAAGCTAAGGAAGTATTTAATGATGTAATTACTCGCAGTCCCAAAAATCCTGATGCTTATTTAAGGTTAGCAAATATTCAATTATTGCAAGACGAAAAAGCAGAAGCACTCCAAAATTTACAAACATCAAAAGCACTATTTCAGAAACAACGTCAACCGCAAAAAGCAGCAACTATCGAGAAAATTCTGAAAGAGATAGGTAATAGGTGACAGGTGACAGGTGACAGGTGACAGGTGACAGTAAATAATTAATTACCAATTACCAATGACCAAAAAAAAAGTTTACATCGTTGGTGCAGGCCCTGGAGACGTGGCATATTTAACAGTGAAAGCTTTTCGTCTCTTGGCATCTGCTGAGGTTTTAATTTATGATGCTTTAGTAGATAAGGAATTATTAGAATGTGTACCACCAAATTGTTTAAAATTAGATGTGGGTAAACGCGGAGGTAAACCCAGCACACCCCAAGGAGAAATTAACAGTTTATTGGTGAAGTATTGCCGAGAAGGTCAACAAGTTGTTAGACTCAAATCAGGTGATCCGTTTATTTTTGGACGTTGTATTTCAGAAATAGAAGCGTTAAAATCTGCGGGTTGTGAGTATGAAGTCATACCAGGAATTTCTTCAGCTTTAGCAGCACCTTTATTAGCAGGAATACCCCTCACAGATACCGTACTCAGTCGCTGTTTTGCAGTGTTAACAGCACACGAACCAGAGGTTTTAGACTGGGAAGCATTATCAAGATTAGAAACTTTAGTAATTTTGATGGGGGGAAAAAATCTGGCGGAGATTGTCCATCAACTGCTAAGATATGGAAAGTCGCAATCCACACCCATTGCTATCATCCGTTGGGCAGGAACTCCCAGTCAAGAAGTCTGGACAGGTGAACTAGGTAATATTTTGACAAAAACTACGGGTTTATATTTATCCCCATCTGTAATTGTTATTGGTGAAGTTGTAGGATTACGGAAGTTCCTGTAATATGAAAAAATATAGAATATTATAAATTGCTAAACATAAATTGCTAAACTGCTCCTCTTACAACTATAAAATCGTGCATAGTAATATACCTATCTCCCCATCCCCCCATCCTCCTACTTTTCCCCTCGCAGGGAAAACCATTCTCGTTACCCGTTCTGTGGGACAGTCTAGCCAATTTAGCGATCGCCTGACTGCCGAAGGTGCTACAGTTATTGAACTACCAGCTTTAGAAATTGGACCTCCTACCAGTTGGAGAGCTTTAGATGAGGCAATATCTCAGTTATCAACTTTCAACTGGTTAATTTTCACCTCCACTAACGGTGTAGATTACTTTTTTGAGAGACTTCAAGCTAAAGCTAAAGATAAAAGCGCCTTAGCTAAGGTAAAAATTGCTGTTGTGGGTCAAAAAACCGCCCAAAGTCTGGCAAAACACGATATTCAACCAGATTTTATTCCTCCTCACTTTATCGCTGACTCTTTAGTTATTAACTTTCCTGAAAATTTAGCAGGTAAAAAGATTTTATTTCCCAGAGTGGAAAGCGGAGGAAGACAAGTTTTAGTCCAAGAATTAACTTCTCAGGGTGCAGAAGTCAAAGAAGTTCCCGCTTATGAATCTTTCTGTCCTCAAACTATTCCCCCAGCAGCAGAAAAAGCTTTGCAAAACCACTCTTTAGATGTAATTACCTTTGCTAGTTCCAAAACTGTACAATTTTTCTGTCTATTAACAGCAACGAAATTTCCAGAAGGAATTACACATTATCTAGATAAAACTTGCATAGCTTCCATCGGTCCCCAAACAACTAAAACTTGTTTTGATTTATTTGGTAGAGTTGATATAGAAGCAGAAGAATACACTGCTGAAGGTTTACTCAAAGCAATTATTCAATGGGCGCATAAGTGATTGGTGATTGGTGATTGGTGATTGGTGATTGGGTAAATATAATAAATTAATAACTAACTAGGGCTTGCTGAATAAACTCAAAACCTTGATAAATCAAGGGTTTCAGGTGAAAAATTGGGAAATCAGTGCAGGATTTTTCAGGGGTATACTCCTAAAAGCGTGCATTTTCCGGGTGAAATTTCAAAGAATTGGTTACTAACAGATCACCCAAACTCTTGCCTATTCCCTGCCTTAACGAAGAGACTTTTTCAGCAAACC
>NZ_JAQMTI010000036.1:0-6777 GCF_028329225.1 Sphaerospermopsis kisseleviana CS-549
CTAAACAACATCCCGTACATCCTATAATCCTGGTTATCCTGATTCAGACAAAATAAATCATCAATAAAAACCACAATCTCTAAACAACATCCTGTACATCCTATAATCCTGGTTATCCTGATTCAGACAATTATCAATTATCAATTATCCATTATCAATTATCAATCACATCCCGTACATCCTATAATCCTGGTTATCCTGATTCAGACAAAATAAATCATCAATAAAAACCACAATCTCTAAACAACATCCCGTACATCCTAAAATCCTGGTTATCCTGATTCAGACAAAATAAATCATCAATAAAAACCACAATCTCTAAACAACATCCCGTACATCCTATTAATTTAACGCAGATGAACGCAGATAAACGCAGATAAACACAGATAACCATTTATTTCTGCTAAAAACAGTGAGTTTTGCCAACACTCAAGCCCGAATCACAGTAATTCTATATTGATTTTCTGTCACCACCACCTCAGTTGATAATCTCTCCTCCATAGGTAAAGCATTTTTCCGCCTATCAAAGATAAATAACCAACCAAAATCTAAACCCAAACGCCCTAAATAAGATTCTAATTGTTCAATTCCATCACCTTGAGGATCGCGTTTTTTATCCCGCCACACTTTCAATTCAATCCCTAAAATAACATCTTTATAACGCAGACATAGATCCATTCTATCGCTACCAATTGCATATTCTCTTTCTAAAACCCCTCCACCATTAACTACACGATGTAAAAAAGCCATTAATACTATATGGGGTGCAATTTCATGGTAAGCAGCACTACTTAATAAAGGTTCTCCATGTTGTCGCCAAAACTTGAGAAATGCAGTCAATAAACTATCTATATTTAATTCACCTGTTGTAGTCAACCAACTAGGACTAATTAAAGGTAAACTATCCTGAGTTCCTTGGACTAAAACACGGGGAATTACTTCCCGATATATGGGATTAGAAATAACTAATCCTCCCCTGGGATCACGTCTTAATAATCCTAAATCTATTAAATATTGGCGATCATCTGCTAAAGTGTCAGGTAATGTTTGCCCTGCTAAAATGGGTTCAATAATATTTTTAACTCGTTTTTCTCTTAATCGTTCAGCTAAACTATCTAAATGAGTATCTTGACGATTAATTAATATTTCCTTGGCTGTTAAAATATGTTCTTTTGTAATAGTAATATTTCTATCTTTTACCATTTTTTCTACAATTTCTTTAGCTAAAGCATTCACTAACCAAGGTTGTCCTTGGGTTAAATCATAAGCTGTTTCTATTGCTTCTAGTGTGAAAATTTGTCCTGTTGCTGCTGTATGTTGTTGATATAATTCTCCTACTTCTGCAAGATTAAAATTTCTCATAGTCAGAGAAGCAACTTTTATATTAAAAGGACTAGAAGTATTTAATCTGTCACTACCTCCCGATGCTACTTTATAATCTCGCACATCTCGTAAACCAATTAAACCTACTGATGAGGGAAAATTTTCTGGACGGTTAGGAAAACCATCTCTTAATTGTCGTAAAATAGAAATTAATGTTTGATCTTGTAAAGAATCAATTTCATCTATAAATAATACTAAAGGGCGGTTTAAAGATGTTGCCCAAGCTGATAAAAAAGCTTTAATTCTGCTTCCTGGTTCTTCCTGTTGCCATTGTTTAACAGGTGGTTGTAATTCTTTGGGTAAACGAATATTTATTGTATCATACCAAGTTCCTAAAATGGCTAATTCTGCGGTGGTAGGATCATGATTAAATGCACTGCCTACTTCTACAGATACCATGACTGCGGCATAATTTCCAGTGTCGGTAAGTTGTTTTGCTAGGGATAACATGGCGGTGGTTTTCCCTGTTTGTCGTGGTGCGTGTAGGACAAAATAACTACGTTGTTGAATTAACGCCTCTAAATCTGGTAATCTGACTGTGGGAGATAGGAGATAGTGGATATCATTTGAACATGGACCTGCAATATTAAACCAGCGAGTCATAGAAATTTTGGTAATAGGTGAACTCTTTAAGTTTACACATTTTTCATGCTCCTGATGCATATAACCCACATTCCGCACTTCGCTTTATAATACATGAAGATTAAGAAAATTGGGGTTAATGGTGGTTGAATAGCGAACTGCTTGCAGCATTGCTTCGCTATCGCCGAAGGGCTATAATTCATACGTTTAAATAGGGGATGCTGAGAAAGTCTTGTCGTGATGACAGGTGACAGGTGACAGGTGCTAGGCCACGCTTCGCTATCACAAAGTGCAAGCTTTTTTAGGATCATAGCACCTAAAACCAGGCGCAATTTTAATTTTCATCATCCTTGATCCCTTGATTTATCTAGGTTCTACATTTATTCAGCATCCCCTATTTATATCCCAATCACCAATCACCAATCATCAGTCAATATTAAATAACGGTAACTCATTATTTGTGGTTTTAGTATTTTTCACCGTCTTCTTTTTATTACCCTTCCCTTTTTTCTTCCCTTCTGCAACTTTTCCTCCTAATATTTCTGACTCATAGCGTTTTTGGTTGAGTTCCAACAACTTCGCTAAAACTTCATCATGGGTTGACTCTGGCCAACGATATCTCCAAGGTTTTTTCTTACTTCTTTCCCCTCTCTTGGTAGGAGAGATATCAGGGGTGAGGTCTTCTTCTTCGTAGTCTAATAAAAATTCGCATTCTGTGGAAATGTCACCCCATCCGTAAGCGTTGAGAACCTCTTTATCCATTGCGGTGTGTAGTTCTCTGAGTTTAATAATGTCGGGGTCGTATTCGTCGGGATCATGAAAACGGTTGTAGGTTTCTGTCAGTCCTTGGTTGTTTTTTACCATCAATTCTGCGCGGTATTCATAATAGGTTTTTCCCGCTTCTTCTAATGTCGGGTTGTTTTCCCAGTTTTCGGGAAAGGGGAAGGTTTCAAAACAGTCTGATGGTGTGTAACGCAGTCTATCTTCTAATGATGAACCAAAAAATCTTGTCCATATTTCATGGATGCGAGATTGTAATATACAGAAAAATGAGTTTTTATCATTTGCAAATACTACATGAGGAGAAGCATAAATCATTCCAGTAGGTAAAAATGTAAATGACATATACTTGCTGGTAAAAGGATGAAATAATATTTTATGAAGCTGAGATATAGCTTTGGTTAAGCCTGGTCTTTTTTCTGCATATTGCCACCATTTTATCCGAAGTGCATCTCTGTTTTTTAATTCACGCTCTGGTTTTACTTTATCTTTGACAATTTGCATTAAATCAGGATATTCCCAAGCTTCATCTTCACTCATATCAAAAAAATTTATTGCATATCTCCGATGTGCGTGAGTAGGACTAGAATTAACTTCCTCACCTCCAATAAAAGGAAAAATTCTTTCTGCATTTTTAGGATTTTCTGCAATTAACCTTTGCATTTCTGCTATCGGTGTAGCTTCCGGGTTATCATCATCAAAAGTGAAACCCATTCCACCAAGATCACTACCTTTAAAACTCTTACCTGCATTTGCTAATAACACATTGGGGTCTTTATTTCCCCCCGCATGAAATAAGAACGCCGAAATTAAATCAACTTGCTTATTATCTAACAACTTTTTCCCTACATATTCACCCTTAAAACAGTGAACTACGCTAACCACAACCGCAGCTAAACCCGGCCACTTTAACCTTTTTTGGGCATTATAAATAATTCCCCCATGTTCACAAATATATCTCAAACCAGTGCTGCGGGTATCTCCCTGGGCGATAGTGTTAGTAGAAATTAAGCCAAAAGTAGCATTTTTTCGTAATAAATCAAACGCCCTTCTAAAAAAATATGCTACCAAATCAGATTGACCACCAGATTCAGGGTTGACAACTTTCAACCAATCTAAATAACTATTATCAAAATTACCTGATATTTTTTTTCCACCCAAAAAAGGTGGATTTCCAATAATTGCATCAAAACCGGGATTTTGGTTATCAAACACTTCTGGAAATTCAATTTCCCAATTAAACACAGGAACAGGTTTTTCCCCAGATTTTAAACTATTACATATATTGATAATTTCTTCTTTCTCCTGTTGGGGCAACCACGGGGGGTTTGCTTCTACCGACTCCTTTACGGGCGAAGCATTCGGGTGAGAAATTCTTGATTTTTCCTCAATATTTTTGTCCAAATGCTTCGCCCCTACCTTGGCAAACATTAACCGAAATTTATCTAACTCATCCTTCCTTGCTTTATCTTTTTCTGCTGTAAAAAACGCCGCAATAACTAAGTCACCTCTAACCCTGGTTTCCTCTAATTCTTTTTCTACATCTTCGTATTTTTCCCGTTTCTTCCCATATTCATCATCACCAAAATTAACAATCTCATTTCTATAATTTTTCACATTATCAATTGCTAATGGTAAAGATAAACTTTCATCTGTATAGGTAGTATCCGCTATCCAACTAAAATTTTTAATCTGTTCCCGCGTCAACCCCACCAAAGAGTCACCCCATTTCAATGCATGATCTAAAAATGTAAAGGTATGATTTTTTGCTAAGGTTGCCAACCACAAAGACAACTTCGCTAAATTCACAGCAAACGGATTTTTATCTACTCCATATAAACAACGTTGTGCTACCACCCGCCGCGCAAACAATAACACATCCTCATCTCCAGGAATAACCGGAGTATTTCCCTGTTTTTCCCACACTTCCACCACCTTTTCCGCTATCTGACGACAAACTTCTACCAAAAACGCCCCCGAACCCATGGCCAAATCACAGACTTTCAGGTTTAAAATGTCCTCAGATGTGGGGTGATCTCCCAACTTCTCAAATACCGGTCTTAATGTTTCTGTAACTATCGGTGCAGTTAACGCCCTTGGTGTATAATGTGACCCACTCCGTCGTCGTTCTTCCCCTGGTTGCAAATACAAACTGCCCACGGCCATTAAACTCGGTGTTTTTGGTGATACTTTCCGCCCCAGTGCATTCACTACTTCCTCAGCCGTTTTCGCCCCTTTCAACTCGGTTAAGGATTTACCGCTAATTTCACAGTTAGCTTGTTCTTTTAAATACTTTACCCTATCCCCGGCCTTGGTTTTGAGAATATCATCAACACTCACAACCACCGTTACAGAAGCCTTTGCACTTTTGGGTTTACTCCACACCCCGATAGATGGGCTAGTAGCCATTTGCACCTCATAACCCATAATCGCCTCATACACAGATCCGATTTGTTCCACATCCAAAGACCGGTAAGAAAGTCTTTCCCCATCGAGTACAAGTAGTCCTTGTAACACCCGGAAAATCACCCCATCGGAAACGCGGGGAATATCGGGAGTGGGGGAAGTAGGGGAGGTAGGGGAGGCAGGGGAGGCAGGGGAGGCAGGGGAAGCAGGGGAAGAAAAGACTTTCCCAGTCCCCAGTCCCTCTAAAAACGGATATTCCTGCGGGTCAAATAATTGACCTTCACGGGCGGGTAAATACAGATTGGCGTGACAACCACCACTATAAACGAGCCTAAACAAACTCAACAACCAAGCCCAAGCACCATAACGCTGATCCATTGTATCAGGAAAATTACCAGCGTCTTCTCGCAATCTTTCATACAATCCAGTTACGGAATAATAACGGGTATATACCGCATCCTGGGACATTAAACCCCGATCTTCGGCGTATAGTAAAAATACTAATCTTAATAAAATAGTAATCAAACCACCATATATATGTTGGGGATTATATTCTGCAATGTCTCGCAATAACCGCCCATTAACTGCTGCATCAGCCGCTTGAAATCCTCTTAATAATTCCCAAAGTGCTTCTAATACCTGTTCTGATAGTTGGGTGGAAACTTCGTTTTGTGCTTTGCGACTGCGTTCTAATAATGCTGGTAAACGCTTTTCTAGGGGATAGGTAAATAATATGTCGGGGTTTAGCAACATTTCTAAAGCTGCTAATATCGGTCTACCTGCTATTTCACACATATTATTGATGTTAAATGTCAGATATCCCGATGATTCAGCCGCCGGAGCATAAACGAGTCTTAATTCTATTTCGTTGTATAATATGCCTATATGTACTTTGCTTTCTTTTAATAAACGTTCAAATTTTAACTGGGGTGTCGTTTGCCATCCGGTGTTACTTGCTACTACTTCATCTAGTGGTTGTCCCGATTTGAGAGTTTGTATCAACATTAAATAACCACCCTCTGCACCGGGTACAGCATAGTTAGGGGTGAGGTTTTCTTGATAGGATTCTAAATATACTGACAATTCTGCTAATACTGATTCTGTATTAATTAAATCGCTTTCTTGCCAATCGAGAACCTCGATAGCGAAATCTGCAAAGTTATGTGATTCTGCTTGGCTTTCAATAAAATTACGGAGACGTATTTGTAAATCAACTACATTTTTTTGAGGAATTATCCCCGCTTCACTCAGTACACCAGGAGATACAACCCAGCCCACAGGCTGCATTAAGCCTAACCATTGTTTATGGAGGTATTTGTATTCGTTGTTACTCATGTTATTGGTGATTGGTGACTGGGAATTGGTATATTTTGGTATATTATTTTATGTTGTCTGAATCACGATGTCCAGGATTTGAGGATGTGCAGGATGGGATTTTTAAAGATTATCATTTTTTGTCTGAATCAGGATGTCCAGGATTTAAGGATGTGCAGGATTGTTTTTTTAAGATTATCATTTTTTGTCTGAATCAGGATGTCCAGGATTTGAGGATGTGCAGGATGGGATTTTTAAAGATTATCATTTTTTGTCTGAATCAGGATGTCCAGGATTTAAGGATGTGCAGGA
>NZ_JAQMTI010000037.1:0-13339 GCF_028329225.1 Sphaerospermopsis kisseleviana CS-549
CCCAAAATCTACTAAAAATAACTTATTTTCACTACTCAAAATAATATTTTCTGGTTTAATATCTCGATGAATTACTTGTTTACTATGAACAAAATCTAATATTTGCAAAACTTCTATTAATAACTTTTTAATTTGCTGTTCAGAAAAAACCCCATTTTTATCTAACTCAGTTTGTAGAGTTGCACCTTTAACAAATTCCTGTACTAAGTATTGACGATTATCGGATGTAAAATAAGCCATTAACTCAGGTATTTGCGGATGCTTACCCAACTCCTCTAAACGTTGTGCTTCCTGTGCAAATAACTGAGATGCTTTTTCAATACTATCCGTTCCCTGTGCTTGGGGTAAAAATTGTTTAATTACACAATAAGGTTTTGATGGTTTATCCTCATCAATAGCTAAAAATGTTCTCCCAAAACCACCTTGACCTAAAATTGATAAAGGTACATATCTTTCCTTTAGCAGTAACTTATTACCGCACTTCTGACAATATTGAAAACTATCAGGATTAGAAAAAAGACAGTCAGGATTAAGACATTGACGCATAGACTCAACACCAACACACTGTTATAATTTTACCCTAATTAATCAAAACCTAGGCAAAATCTCTCAAAACCTCAGATCCCCGACTTCTTTAAGAAGTCGGGGATCTATCTGCTCAAATCATGCTATAATCATACACCGTTATCAAAAATCCCCAAAAACCCAACATCAATGACTAAACAACGTATTTTAATCACAGGTGCAAGCGGCTGTATCGGTCATTATATCAGCGAAACATTAATAAAAAACACAGAACACGAATTATATTTATTAGTCAGAAACCCCAACAAACTACAAATTAACGCTCAAGTACGTCCAGGAATCACCATTTTACAAGGTGATATGCAGGAAATTAGTAATTTTTCCAACCTCCTAAAAACTATAGATACCGCAGTTTTAACAGCAACTTCTTGGGGTGGAGATAACATTTTTGATGTTAATGTCAACAAAACCATAGAATTAATGAACCTGTTAAACCCAGAAAGATGTCAACAGGTAATTTATTTTTCAACTGCTAGTGTTTTAAATCATGAAAATCAACCTTTAAAAGAAGCAGGAGAAATCGGCACAGATTATATTAGTTCTAAATATGATTGTTTACATAAAATTGAACATTTAGAAATTTTCCCAAAAATTACTACCGTGTTTCCTACATTGGTTTTAGGGGGAGATGATCAAAAACCCTATTCTCATTTAACTTCAGGTATTCCTGAAGTTACTAAATATATTAATATCATTCGCTTTTTACAAGCTGATGGTAGTTTTCACTTTATTCATGGTCAAGATATTGCCACAGTTATACAATATTTAATTGATTATCCACCACAAGCAGGAGATCCACGAAGATTTGTTTTAGGGCAATCTGGGTTAACAGTAAATCAAGCAATAGAAGAAGTTTGTGAATATTTGAATAAAAAGATTTATTTCCGCATTCCCCTATCCTTGAGTTTAGCGAATGTGATTATTAAAATATTTAGGATTCAAATGGCAGCTTGGGATAGATTTTGTATGAATTATCGGCATTTTACCTATTCTCATGCTATCAATCCCGCGAGTTTTGATTTGCCTAATTATTGTGCAACTATGAGGGATGTGTTAAAAATTAGTGGCGTTAAAAGTGGGAAATAAATATGTGAGAAGTTATGAGGATGAAATAGGGCGATCGCCTGGTAATTTACAGCAGTTTTCATGTCTTTAGACCACAGTAAGGGCGAAGCATTCAGATGATAGTCTTAGGTAAAAACCGATAATTAATTGTCCGAATGCTGATGCTTCCAGCACGCTTCGCGAACGCCCCTACATTGTTGACGCGAAACCTAAATCAAAATGTGGTTTATTTACCTGAAAATAGCTGTAAAAGGCAAGGCAAAAGTATATGGACAATTATTCAGGAAGTTGTTTTTTCAAACTTTCTAAAGCAGACCAACGTCTATCAACCTGCTTTTCACCACCAGCAGCAGCAGTATTATCTAAAATACCCGGACAATTGCGATCGCACAACTGACGTTGAGGAATAGCTAAACACATTTGCTCATACAGCCATTCACTAGGATAAAAATAACCATCAGGTGAAAGCGTTTCTACTAAATCTTCCATAGCAACTTCCCTTTCTAAAGGCAAGTCTTCAACTTGATTAGCATTAGCATCTAACCAAATAATTTCTTTAGTATTAACAGCCAAACGTTGATTATATTGCTGCAAACAGCGGTTACAGGTACAAGTAATAATTGATTCTGCCTGACCAGAAACTTCTAAATAATTACCCTGATGCTGGACGCGGATAGTTCCACGCACAGGGGTTAAAGTTTCCAGTCCAGGCAGAGACTCGTTAACTTGAATTTCCTCTGTCCGTTCCGGGGCTTTGGTTAGCTGCGGAATAAAAATAGCGTCCATTATGATGAGTGAGATATCCTCACAAAAAATTATGGTTAATGATCAGCAAAATTGCTGATAGCTGATATAAGAATTCAGGGGTCAGGAGGAGGCAGTGCGGCGGACGGGTTCCCCGGCATAAAGCAACTGCCGTTCAGGAGTAAGAATGTTTGATAAATTGGTAGATTATCAAAATAGGGAGTTTAGGCGCAAGCTTTAAAAAGCTGACTGCTGACTGCTGATAGCTGAATACTTATCTTTGATTTTAGCTTTAATAGCCAGGATCTGTTGGTGGTTCAGTCGCAGGACGAACTACTAAATTACGATGGGGTTCTTTACCACGGCTAAAGGTTTCCAAATCAGGAAATTCCTTTAAAAAGCTGTGAACTTGTCGCCTTTCCGCTGAACTGAGGGATCTAATTTCCACTTCTCGTCCAGAAAAACGCACTTCTTGAGCCGCAGTTCTAGCTAAAGCAGTTATTTCCGCTTGTCGTCTGACACGGTAGCCATTCAACTCAATGGTATAAGATGTCTGCTCATGTTCTGGCTGATGCAAATTTAGTACCGAATTAGCTAGATACTGCATAGCATCTAACACTGAACCACCAGCACCAATCAAAACTTTGATTTGTTCTGGCATCAAATTCGATTCATCAATAGTCAACCAATAGCTATCAGGTTCTTGAGAAACTGCCCCCAGAGTAGGAGCAGCTCCTAAATTACCCTTAACATTAGTAGAGATTCCAGTAAGTTGCAGCAATTGTGTTAACCATTGTTCACCACGCTGCATAGAAATTTCACTCATAATTAGCCTGTAGCCTTTTTCTTAGAACTTTTTGGTTCAAAGGGCAAAGCTTTAACCTCTACAGTTGCCGCTTGTTGTTCCTTTTCCTGGATAGCTACAATTTTTTGCAGTTCCTCTGGTAGAGGTTCGCGGGAAAGAATGTAGGTTTGCAGGGTTTGGAAAACGTTACCAATTACCATGTACATTAATACACCAGCAGGTAGCGGGAAGAACAAAAACATTCCCGAAAAGATCACAGGTGTAATTTTATTAACTGTATCCTGTTGTGGATTACCACCACTGGAATTTTGCCCAGACAGCATTTGGCTAAAATACAAGCTGATGCCAAAGAAGACTATCATGCCGACAATATCCCAGTGAACTACACCATCTGGATCTATTGCCCCTACCCTACCTAAAGCATCAATAAACAGAAATCCTTTATCTGCTGCCAGTCCGGGAATTGTGCCTTGTATTGTCACATCTCCAGGTTGTAAGGCTTCTATGTTGCCTTCGGCATCAATTTTAACTCTATCTTCTCCTTTGGTTATTTTCCATTCAGGAGTTAATTTAGTTTCTGGATGTTCTGCTAACAGAGCCTCAAAGGGTTTGCCCTCCAATGTTTGATATTGGATCTTTGTGTTTTCTCCCACCGCTAACTTATTACCACCGGGAAGAATAGCGGTAATTTTTGTGTGATCCCCATCAGCAATGTAGATGTTTTGGGGAGGAGTTGCAAAGGCTTGGGGTTGAATGCGTTCTATTTGTTCGGATGGAAAGATTTGCAGGTTAACGGAGTAGTTCACACCTGCAAATGGTGAACCCCGCAAAGTGGCAAACAGTGCTAGTAAAACTGGCATCTGTAACAGCAGGGGCAAACATCCAGCTAAGGGGTTGCCAAACTCTTTCTGAACATTCACCATTTCCTCTTGCTGCTTTTGCGGATCGTCTTTATAGCGTTCTTTAACTTCCGCCATCCGCTTTTGCATGAGAGGTTGCACTATTCGCATTCGGCGCATACTGCGAATAGAACCTGCACTCAGGGGATAGAGTGCAAACCGAATGATTAATGTTAAAGCAACGATCGCCAATCCATAGCTAGGAAAAAAACCATAGAAAAAGTCTATGATTGGCAGCATTACGTTGTTCGAGAGAAACCCGATACCAAAATCCATTATTCTAAATCCAACCCAAGGTACTGTAAACTGAACTGAATCTAATTTATCTAAATCGTGATTTATTAGCGACTATCATTGGCTACGGATAGCCGCACAATGGGGACTGGTGATTGGTGATTGGTGACTCTATTTTGGATTTTGGATTTTGGATTTTGGATTTTGGATTGTTTTTGTCATCCTCTAATCTAAAATCTAAAATCTAAAATCTAAAATTTCCCTGCCTCCTGCCTACTTTTGAGCAGCAGTATATTGGGGATTTTTAGCGGCTACTTTCTCACTTATATAATCATAAGTTTCCCGAAAATTGGGAATAGCCCGTATTTCTAACCGACTACCGTTTTTCAGGGTAAGTACCATATCTCCCCATAAACCTATGGCACGGGGAACTTTTACCACTTTGACTATTTCTGAATAAATTACGTCAGTGCGATCGCGTCCCATCCAACCACCCATCACAGCAACTCGCCGATCAGTGATTTTAAAACGTAACCATAACGCTCTAACTATCGCTCCAATAGTTAATGGTAAACCCACAACCGTTAGCCCAATCAATAAATTGAGAATCAAATCCCCAATATGGGGACCACCTTCATAATAAACTTCTTCACGAATACCCATTTATTACCTCTGCTTTTACCAACAACTGCTCTAATTCTTGCAGAAATTGTTGGCTTACGCACTCAGATTCTGCTGTCTTTGGCTTGACAATCACTACCAATCGCCATCCAGGTGATAACTTAGGCAATAATTGAGACAATGCGGCTGTAATTTGCCGTTTAATCCGATTGCGAACTACTGCTCTTTTACTGACTTTGGTGCTAATGGAAACGCCAATTTTTGTACTAGCTAAATCTTGACATTTAGTTAATTTTATGGTATCAGCGTCATTATCACTAGAAGTTTCTTGTGGACGTGACGGTTTTAAAGCTCTCAAAGTGAAATGAGAGCTATGACACCGAATTCCTTCCCGGAAAACCGCTTGGAAATCCTTGCGGGATTTTAATCTATATGCTTTGGGCAAAGCCACAGCTACTCTATTTGCTGGATGCCTAAACGCTTAAACGATGACGACCTTTTTTTCTTCTGGCTCTAATTACTCTTCTGCCAGTTGGGCTTTGCATTCTAGCACGAAAACCAGAGGTTCTCTTTCTCTTCCGACAAGTTCCACCCAATGTTCTTTGCATTTCTTTGTCCTCTTAGGCGATTTTTATAAAAAGTCACAATCTGCTATCTTACCACTTTACAGGCAATAAGAGTACATTTCTGGATACAGTTTCTAGTGATTGGTGATTGGTGATTGGGGACTGGTGATTGGGAAAATACAAATAATTTGCTACCTGTTACCTGTTACCTGTTACCTGTTACCTGTTACCTGTTCCCTTGTTAATTGATGCTGATGAGCCAAGTACCTAAGTAGCGCAACATTGGTACATCTCCAGGGGAGAGGACTTGACAGTTAAAATGGAACATTCCCCCAAAGGCAGGATTTTGCACGTTGGATAGCACTAACTCAACTTTACTACCTGCTGGTACTGGTTCTTCGGGAAATATCTCTATTATCCGTCCTTCTTTATTCCATTTAACTTCACTTAAAGGAACACTTTTTCCTTTAACTCTAACTTCAACCCTTTTAGTATCAAAACTGCCTTTGTAATAATCAGGGTAAGTAATGGCAAATTGGGCAACTGCCAATTTCATTTTTTTGGCGGGTAGTCTGAGTATATATCTATCCGTGGCGTTGGTTTGTCCACCAAAATCTAAAAGGAAGGGTAGTTGATTTTCTCCCTTAACACCGCTAAATAGTGTAAAACCTTGTTGTGCCAAACTGACAGCCGGAAAAGTCGTTAATAAACAACCAGTTACAGCTAAAGCAGAAAGTAAACGTCGCATAGTTAGGCTTCCTCTAAATAAATATTATTTCTGAGCTCTCTGTAATCTTCAGTAACAGTCTTGTTAGTATTCTTAACTAAACTTTACTACTTTATACTTAATCATAGACGAAAAATGAAAATAAAAGTGCCAAAAGTACATTTTTACTCTGAAGATGTGACAATCAGGCAAAAATAAGGCTTAACCCTATGGTGTGGGATGTGGGGTGTAAAGTTTTTCTTTGTTTGTGTTGCAGATTGTATAGAGATGTTGAGTAAAATAACATTTTTTTGATAAAAGTTGAAAAAAGTTTTTGCCGATCGCTCCTTAAATTACAATCAATCAATTGTTGAGACTCAACCTTTGTATATTCTGAATCCTGACAAAATCGTGCAGTTAAGTAGAAAATATCAAACTTACCCAATTTAAGTATGGCAGAAAGTAGAAATTAAATTGCACAATCCCGAAAATAATCTGAAGACATAGATATAACATCAAAAAATGCACATAAGATGTGCAGTAACCACAACAGTTGAGAACCATCTAGATCATATTTGCCAATAGCAAAAATGCTTTACACAAGGGTTCAAGACAAAGTTCATGGTTCATGTTGCATTAGTTGTATCAGTTTATTAAAGACGTACATCAATAAATAGCTAAAAATAGCTAACAAATATTAAGTATTTATCTCTAGGAGATTGCATGAAAATAGCAGTAGCTAAAGAAATAGAAGTTTGTGAACGTCGGGTATCATTAATTCCTGACATTGTAGCCAAATTAATCAAACAAGGATTAGAAATTTATGTAGAAACTGGTGCGGGAGAAAAAGCATTTTTTACTGACGCTGACTATGAAGCAGCAGGAGCGAAAATAATTAGTGATCCTGCTACATTATGGGGTGAAGCAGACATAATGTTAAAAGTCAGTCCACCCCAAGAAAGAGAAGATGGACGTTCTGAAATAGACTTACTCAAAACTGGATCTGTTTTAATCAGCTTTCTCAACCCATTAGGAAATCCCCAAATAGCGCAAAAATTAGCACAACGGCAAATTACAGCTTTAAGTATGGAATTAATCCCCCGTACTACCAGAGCGCAAAGCATGGATGCTTTATCTTCCCAAGCATCACTATCAGGGTATAAAACCGTACTTTTGGCAGCAGCAGCATTACCAAAATATTTTCCGATGTTAACCACTGCTGCCGGTACTATTGCCCCTGCTAAAGTATTTATTATGGGTGCAGGTGTAGCAGGTTTACAGGCGATCGCCACTGCAAGGAGACTAGGAGCAGTAGTAGAAGCCTTTGATATTCGTCCAGCCGTCAAAGAAGAAGTACAAAGCTTAGGGGCGAAATTCGTGGAAGTTAAATTAGAAGAAGAAACCGTTGCAGCAGGTGGTTACGCAAAGGAAATATCGGAAGACAGCAAAAAACGCACCCAAGAATTAGTTGCTGAACACGTCAAAAATTCCGATGTAGTCATTACCACCGCCCAAGTACCAGGCAGAAAAGCACCCATCCTAGTTACAGAAGAGATGGTAAAAGCCATGAAACCCGGTTCTGTAATAGTAGACTTAGCAGCAGAACAGGGTGGAAACTGTGCTTGTACCGCACCGGGTAAGGATATTGTTTGGAACGGTGTAACAATTATTGGACCAATTAATTTACCTTCATCCATGCCTGTACACGCTAGTCAATTGTACTCTAAAAATATTACTGCATTAATGCAGTTATTGATTAAAGATAAAACGTTACAGGTGAATTTTGCCGATGATATTGTTGATGCTGCTTGTGTTACTTATGGTGGTGAAATTAGAAATCAACGGGTGAAGGATGCTTTGCAAGCTGTTGTGGTTTAGTTTTGAGGATTTTTTAGGGACGAACCGCAAAGAACGCAAAGTACACGTTCACCGAAGGTGTTCCCGAAGGGTAGGAAAGAGTGTTAGAGAGAGATTTTCCGTTTGTTCTCTAAATTCTCTCTGCGTCTCTGCGTGAGCTAACAATTTAACATCTTAAATAACATGAATGAAACTTTACTAGCGGCTTTATTTGTGCTTGTTTTGGCTTCTTTTATCGGCTTTGAAGTCATTAACAAAGTTCCCCCGACTCTTCACACTCCTTTGATGTCGGGTTCTAATGCTATCTCTGGCATTTCGGTAATAGGTGCAATTCTCGCTGCGGGGGAGAGAAACACCAATTTATCAGTAATTCTCGGTTTAATTGCGGTGATATTGGCAATGGTTAACGTTGTCGGTGGTTTTTTGGTTACAGACAGAATGCTGCAAATGTTTAAAAAGAAGGATGTTAAAGCATGAATACTTTTATGCCTACTGGGATTCAGCTAACTTATTTAGTAGCTGCATGTTTATTTATCTTTGGGTTAAAAAAGCTAGGTTCTCCTGCAACTGCACGTAATGGTAATGTGATTGCTGCGGTGGGAATGTTATTAGCTGTGGTTGCCACTTTATTAGATCAGCACGTATTAAATTACGAGATGATCTTAGTGGGTTTAGTCATTGGTTCTATTATTGGGGCTGTGGCAGCTTACAAAGTGCAAATGACGGAAATGCCCCAAATGGTAGGTTTACTTAACGGTTTGGGTGGTGCATCTTCCGCACTTATCGCTGTGGCAGAGTTTTGGCGGTTATTAGATGCTTCTCAACCTATCACCCTCGCTGTCAACATCTCTATGTTATTGGATGTGTTGATCGGTGGTGTGACGTTAACCGGTAGTTTTCTGGCTTTTGCTAAGTTGCAAGGTTTGGTTAGTGGTACTCCTATTACCTTTCCTTTGCAACAACCTGTTAACCTCTTGCTTTTAGGTACATACTTGGCTGGAAGTGCCTATTTAATCATGTCACCGGATAGTTTACCCGTGTTTTTAGCGGTGGTGGCGGTTTCTTTGGTGTTGGGGGTAATGTTTGTATTACCCATTGGTGGCGGTGATATGCCCGTTGTAATTTCGCTGTTAAACTCTTTATCAGGGGTTGCTGCGGCGGCGGCGGGTTTTGTGGTGATGAACAATATGTTAATCATCGCCGGTGCTTTGGTGGGTGCTTCGGGTATCATCCTTACCGAAATCATGTGTAAGGCCATGAACCGGTCGTTATTCAGTGTGTTATTTAGTGCTTTTGGTTCTGTAACTACTGCCAGTGGTGGAGGTGTTGCGGGTACAAGTAATCAAACTGTTCGCAGTATAGATCCTGAAGAAGGGGCGATGATGTTAGGTTATGCCCGTTCTGTGGTGATTGTACCAGGTTATGGGATGGCAGTTGCTCAAGCACAGCATAGCGTCCGGGAGTTGGCAGATCAACTAGAACGCATGGGTGTGGATGTGAAATATGCGATACATCCGGTTGCGGGGAGAATGCCGGGACACATGAATGTATTATTGGCGGAAGCTAATGTACCTTATACGCAGTTATATGATATGGAGGATATTAATCCCCAGTTTGAACAGGCTGATGTAGCGTTAGTGATTGGTGCTAATGATGTGGTGAATCCTGCGGCGCGTAGTGATGCGAATAGTCCGATTTATGGAATGCCGATTTTAGAAGTTGATCGGGCGAAGCAAACTATTGTGATTAAGCGTGGTATGAGTGCGGGTTTTGCTGGTGTGGATAATGAGTTGTTTTATAAGGATAAGACGACTATGTTGTTTGGTAGTGCTAAGGATATGGTGGCTAAGTTGGTTAGTGAGGTGAAGCAACTGTAAAAAATAGTTTTAGATATTTAACTTGCCTTGGGTTTTGATATTCCTGTGGCAAGTTTACTAGGCAATTACTATGAGCTTATCTGGCTAACGCACAATTTAAAACGGCTATTAGTATTTTACTAATTGCTTTTACCCTAAGCCATTACAACAATTTTAATCTGTTTGAGGATAAGGAATTATTGACGATAATATACTAATTACTTCAGTAACAAATTCAACTGAAACTTTTTCAATAAATTTAGCTTTTCTTGCTTTCCAGTCAACACTTTTAATATGATCTGCTAAAACAAAACCTGTAGTGTTTATACCGTTAGGTACAGGAACTTCAAAAGCATAACCTTTTGTACTGTTAGTTATTGGGCAAACTATAGCAAGACCGAAATCATTATATATCATAGGAGAAATAATTAAAGCGGGGCGATTACCAGCTTGTTCATGACCCGCTTGAGGGTCGAAATATAGCCATACAATATCGCCCCGATCTGGTACATAGACATTACTACCAGACTTCCTTACCGATTGGTTCACCCCAGTCACTTTCACCATGAGAATTGTTAGGAGTCATTTTTGCTAAGAACTCCTCCAAATTATACCTCTTACATGGTGCTTTTGCCTGGTAACTAGGATTATTGTCAGAGTTATTAGAAACTATTTGCTCATATTTATTTATTAAGTGAGGCAAACGTACATTTACATCAGAATCACTTAATACATGAAAAAGAGAACTCTTGAATTTCAAAAATGAATCTTCGTGTTTTTCGCAAATAGCTTGAGAAATACCAAATTCAGATAAAGAATATCGTCTTTGAGACAATAATTCTTTGATATAACCAAACAAAATTAAGTCTTGAAGCTTATCAGTGAGATAGTTCCAGTAGTTCTCTACGATTCTAGATTGAACATAATTAATTTCCGAAACTCTTTCTATAAACTTCTGAAAAGCCATGTCCAAGAATTTTTTTTCAAGGACGTAACTACGTTTTGATTTATTTTCAGAATCATCAGCAGGAATACGTTCAGCAAGCTCCTTGATTTGTGAACCTGTGATACAAAGCTGTTCTTGAAGCTCGACCAAAATCATAAATTCTTGGAGAGCCTCAGAGAGCTTAGATTTTACTTGATCTATGTTTATGCCTTGACGTTGTGCAATATTTCCAAGAAATTCATAAAATTCAGCATTGGAAGAGTCACAGGCTAAACACTGCTCTAAAAATGATTGAGCTTCTTCAAGCCGAAATTCTTCAAAATAATCAGGTTTGATAGCCTCTAGGATACTCATTTGCAACACCTACGCTGAAAAAGCGCATTATTGTTTTAGTCTGTTTTACCTTGTTCCACTTTATCCTAGCTTGTCTTACGCTAAATATCAAGACTACTGAATATAAAAATACCATATTTACCTAAGTAGGCGTTTCCTTCTTCCTGTACGTGAAGTCAAACGATGATGTTCAGGATTTGATTGTAATATTTGGGGGAGTAATTGCGATCTTTCTCCTCTTCCTTCGTGTTCTTTGCGTCTTCGTGGTTCGTTAAAAAAGGATGCTGGGGAAAATGTGCGATCCTCTGTGTCCTATGTGTCTCTGTGGTTCGTTAAAAAAAGAATGTTTGGGAAGTTGAGGGGGTGCGATCGCTATTTGGGAA
Source organism: Sphaerospermopsis kisseleviana CS-549 (assembly GCF_028329225.1). NCBI lineage: Bacteria > Bacillati > Cyanobacteriota > Cyanophyceae > Nostocales > Aphanizomenonaceae > Sphaerospermopsis > Sphaerospermopsis kisseleviana. Next base: position 11,601 of record NZ_JAQMTI010000037.1, read on the forward strand.
GTTGGAGGGGTGGGATCGCTCTTACTCTGTGTTCTCTGTGTCTCTGTGGTTCGTTTCAAAAGAGATGTTGGGAAGTTGAAGGAGTGCGATCGCTCTTTCTGTGTGTTCTCTGTGTCTCTGTGGTTCGTTAAAAAAAGAATGTTTTGGAAGTTGAAGAGGTGCGTTAGCGAAGCTTACCGAAGGTATCGCTATTTTGGGAAGTTGGAGGGGTGCGTTAGCGAAGCTTACCGAAGGTATCGCTGTTTGGGAAGTTGGAGGGATGCGTTAGCGAAGCTTACCGTAGGTATCGCTGTTTGGAAGTTGAAGGGATGCGTTAGCGTTAGCTTACCGAAGGTATCGCTGTTTGGGAGTTGAGGGGGTGCGATCGCATAGGTTATTGTAGGCGATCGCTATAATATTTAAGCAATAGCAAATTCAGTATATTTCCTTTCATCAGGAGGATGAAAAGCTAAAACAATATCAAGATTAGAAATACCTAACCTCATCAACTCATTAGCTATTCCTTCCTCAGTCCAATCTTCTTCAATCCAAATTTTATCATTTTTAATTCTGACATTAACTTGAATATTATTTGTTCTTTTCTTACCATCCCAACCCAAAAAACACCAAATGTAGTGATAGTTATTATCATCAAAAACCAAACAACTTTCATCAGTTAAATTTGTTGCACCAGAAACCCAATTATGATATTCTGTGAGAACTTGTTTAATTGCTATTTGATATTTTTCTACTTTATCCATTGTAATATTTCCTCCTTTTCTACATTCACGACAATGATCAAAATTTGATTTAATTGGACAATCTCTTTAATTGAATCTCTTGTAAAAAAGTTTTGATATGTACTTTCTTTAATAGCCAAATAAATTGTATAGTCTGGTTCTGTGAGAGTAATTAAATTACGATATAAAATATATTGCCCTAAAGCTATTTCAAAATCTCTCATGGGAGAAGGACTAAGAAAACGTTAGCGAAGCTTACCGAAGGTATCGCTTTACCAAAACAATAAAAACCTCAATCAGATATTGACAATTAATAAATCAGAAGATAATATAAAGGTAGGCATAGCCTGGGGGTAGTCGTATGACTGCCGCATCATAAACCGCTCGCGTAGCGGTTTTGTTGTTTTTAGGGGCTATCAAAGCAATAATACTTAATTCCCAAAGTAGTAACATAATTCTGCTGCTTTTAACATCACTTCTGTGGTAATAGGAAGATAAATAATTTCTGCTTTTATTTGATTCAGTTTTCTAATTCCTGATAACTTATTTGCTCTTAATAATTCCCGTCTAATTTCATAATCTATAATTTCTGGTAAAATGACTTCATAACCTCTTTCAAAAAGACTATAAAACCATTCTTGACATTGCACAGCTAGAGGGTTCGCTTTAGGATTAGTAATTAATCCTACAGGTGCAGAATCTAAAACAATAACCTTACTCATTTTATTTTAAATTGAAATACTATTCATAGATTCAATAATTTCTAAATTTTCTTGTTGTTCTTGTTGATCATCTGATTCATTCCAGGACTCAAACAATCTTTTAATATTATTTTTTCTATCTTCTTTTTTAATTGCATCACTTTTATTAATTTCATTAATAGCAGAAGTGTTGAATGTTAAGATTTTGAGGATATTGTCCAATTTGTGCATTGGTATCAGTGATACCAAATTTGAGCAATTAATGACTCTATTCTCAATAGACAATAGGTTTTACCTGGGTAAAACGCCAAGATTGTAA
>NZ_JAQMTI010000038.1:0-7402 GCF_028329225.1 Sphaerospermopsis kisseleviana CS-549
GAAACGATCCCATACGTTGGCGCTTTGGCGCTGTTGGATGGCGGTTGTCATGTTCTTATGATTGCGTTTTATGTATGTATGTTTTGGTAGGTGTTTCTACCTGATGACTTTATAGTAGGTCAAATATTTCGATTTGTAAAGGGGTTTTCGTAATATTTTTTAAAATTTTTCTCATAGGATCAGAAAACCTAGATATAGTAAGGGTTACAGGCTTTATATTTTTGTAAACTTATTCTCTGGATTGTAAAAATGCTCTCATCTAGTCCCAAGGTAGTCACTTATAGTCCTGCATATACTCTTGTTCCTACTTACGAATGTTTTAATAGATGTAGTTATTGTAATTTTCGTGTTGAACCAGGTTCACGTCCTTGGATGAAGCTAGAACAAGCAGAGAATATTTTATTACCTTTAAAAAATCAAAATGTCTGTGAAATACTCATTCTCAGCGGTGAAGTTCATCCTTTATCATCAAGGCGGGAAAAGTGGTTTCAGCTTATTTATGATTTATGTGCTTTAGCTTTATCAATGGGATTTTTACCCCATACCAATGCCGGACCACTGAGTTTTACGGAAATGGAAAAGCTGAAAAATGTTAATGTTTCGATGGGGTTGATGTTGGAACAGTTGACACCCAAGTTATTAAATACTGTTCATCGTCATGCACCGAGTAAATTACCTCAAGTGCGTTTACAACAATTACAATGGGCGGGAGAGTTGCAAATTCCCTTTACGACTGGGTTGTTATTGGGAATAGGAGAAAGTGAAGATGATAGATGGGAAACTTTGACGGCTATTTCTGAGTTGCATCAACGCTATCAACATATACAAGAAGTTATTTTGCAACCCCACAGTCCGGGAAGTCAGCAAACCTTTAACGCAGAAGCTTTTGATCCTCATCAACTACCGCACGTGATCAGGAAAGCACGGGAAATTTTACCCGCAAATATTACAATTCAAATTCCGCCTAATTTAGTGCTAGATGAAAATTGGTTATTAGCGTGTTTAGATGCAGGTGCGAGAGATTTGGGGGGTATAGGTCCAAAAGATGAAGTTAACCCAGATTATCCCCATTTACAGGTACAGAGATTAAGAGAAATTTTACACTCTGGGGGCTGGGAGTTAGTAACCAGGTTGCCTGTTTATCCTCAGTTTCTAAGAAATAGGTAATTAGGGTTTGCTGAATAAACATGAAAATATTACAGGTCAGGGATTTTAGGCAATTTGAAATTGAAAAAGTGTATATCACAGCCTTTTGCTAGTCCATGAAGTATAAAAGAAGAGTAAAAAAAGCAATGCACCAACAAGGTTTTACTATTATCTGTGTAGGCTGACTTTAGCCTGATACTGCTAGTAGAAAAAAAATTTTTTCCAACGTATTAATCCCAAGTGAAATTGGGGAATGCTGAAAAATAGGAAATAGTAACCTCATCCCAGCGGTTACACAACTTACAGTATGTAGCAAGTATCAAGGTAGCAGTAGCAATGATAGAGCCTGAAAACAAACTATTTGCCCCCAATGATGGTTGGAATGGTTTAGACACAAAAGAAGAACAACGCATCAGAGTATTGTTAGACTTGGGTTTACGGCAACCAGAAACAATTCCGGTATTTGAAGAAGCTACTCAAACAGCTGCTCACTTTTTGGCAGCAGAAATTTCTATTTTGGGATTTATGGACCAAGAAGTTCACTGGTTCAAATCATCAGTGGGTTTATCAAGATTAGGTCTCATGAATGATCTAGCACAAAAACGTCAATTATTACGACGGGATTCTTTTTGCTCTCAGGTGGTAGAAAATTCTCAAACATTAGTTATTAATGATACAAAATCAGCAATAAATACACCAATATCTACCAGTAAGTTAGTCCAAAAATATGGCATCCGTTCCTACTTGGGAGCGCCATTAATTGATGCTTCAGGATACTGCTTGGGTGCATTGGCAGTCATGAATCGTCAGCCACGCAATTTCACAGATCGAGAAATTGAGTTTTTGCAAATCATTGCTCGTTGGTGCATGAGTGAATTTGAACGCAACCGATTGTTGCAAGGTCAATTCCAAAAAAGCACTATTACAAGTATTCCCAGTACAAGTATTCCCAATACAAGTATTCCTAGCTTGCCATTCCAGGAAGAACAGGCAATTGACTTGAAAATCGCACCACCCATTCTAGAAAATGTTTGTAATTCTACTCAGCAACTGAAACTAGAACTCTTAGGCCAACTAACTCAAGAATTGCGTACACCCTTAACATCCGTACTGGGGATGGCTGGTGTTCTGGCACGTGAAATTTATGGGCCTTTAACAACAAAGCAGCGAGAATATCTAGAGATTATCCAACACAGTGGACGCTACTTATTGTCTTTAGTCAATGAAATTACCGAACTAGGAACATTAAGTGATAATTCTAATGTGCTGAACTTAGCTCCTGTAGATATTGAAATGCTGTGTCAACAAGCTATCAACACTCTATCAGAAGTGGCTGTCCGTCGGAATCAAGAAATTCGCTTGTCTATAGAACCAGGACACAATCGCATTTGGCCTTTAGATAAAGATAAGGTGCGACAAATTTTGTATAACCTGTTGTTTAGCATTATTCAACTTTCTACTACAGGTAGTATTGTTCGTGTTCATATTTCTTATAAAGAAAATACGCTCTGTATTACTATTTGGGTTTCCCATCCCTGGTTAGGAGTAGGAGATGGAAACGGTGAAATTGACTCTTATTTACGTCTTGATTCTTTGTCCATATCAGAAATCTTGGGTAAGTCTGAAAAGTATGATTCTGATTTAGAAAATCAAAAGAATGCCCCAGGAAATTGGGAAAAGTCAGCCAATTTGATTGAGCAGCAATTAGGAATCTTGGTTGATAGATCAGATAAGGATTTAGGTAATACTTCTGTGAATCTGTCTCGTGAAAAACTGGGTTTGTTACTCAGCTGTCAGATGGCAGAACTACATGGTGGACAGATTTCCATCCAAGGTTCTCCAGAATCAGGATATCGCTATGTAATTTCTTTGCCACTGCCAACGGCTAATTCCGCTAAATAGTGACTGGGGAAGAAAATTTTAGATTTTAGATTTTAGATTTTAGATTGGAATTGACAAAAACAATCCAAAATCCTTTCATTGAATTACCAATTACCAATCACCAATTACCAATCACCAATCACCAATTACCAACCACCGGATTATGATTAAGGCTAAGTTCTACAATTAGGTGCTAGTTGATCACAACCTTGTTTATGAATTTAGTCTGGCAAAGATTGACTTTATCCTCTGTACCGCTCAGAGAATATCTGGATACCAGTTACCTGCATCGGTTGATGGTGGGGATTTTACGTCCTTGGCGACAAACCAGTATTTTAATGCAGTGGGGAGATACGATAGCGGCTGCTCTACTTAGTCTTATCTATGCTCTTGCACCTTTTGTTTCTAGTACCCTAATCGGTTTGCTGCTTGTAGCTGGCGTGGGGTTCTGGGTGCTATTGACTTTATCTGATGATACAAGTCTGACAAATGCCGCTTCGTTCACGCCAATTCATCTGCTAGTTTTGCTCTATTGGTTTATTGCTGTGGCAGCTACAGCTTTATCACCAGTGAAAAAGGCCGCGTTGAGTGATTTGGTAACGTTAACACTCTATTTATTGCTTTTTGTTCTATGCGCTAGAGTTCTCAGAATTTCCCGTTTGCGGTCTTGGTTGATTACTCTTTACTTACATATATCTCTGATTGTCAGTGTATATGGAATTCGGCAATGGTTTTTTGGCGCTAAAGCATTGGCTACTTGGGTTGATCCAGAGTCCAGCTTGGCTAAGACCACCAGGGTTTACAGTTATTTAGGTAATCCTAACTTATTGGCTGGATATCTAATACCAGCAGTGGTTTTAAGTTTGGTGGCTATTTTTGTTTGGCAAGGTTGGATTAGGAAAGCTTTAGCAGTAACAATGTTTGTTGTTAATACAGCCTGTTTGGTTCTTACTTTTAGTCGTGGGGGCTGGATTGGTTTGGTGGTGGGGCTTTTGGCTGCAATGGCATTGTTGGTTTATTGGTGGAGTGTGGAAATGCCACCTTTTTGGCGCACTTGGTCATTGCCAATTATTGTAGGGGGTTTGATTGGGGTATTGGTGTTGGCGGTGATTTTTGTTGAACCTGTACGGTTGCGAGTTTTTAGTATTTTTGCAGATCGTCAAGATAGTAGTAATAATTTTCGCCGCAATGTCTGGGATGCTGTTTTTGAAATGATCCGCGATCGCCCCATTATTGGTATCGGTCCTGGTCACAATTCTTTCAATAAAGTTTATCCTCTTTACCAACGTCCCCGTTATACTGCTTTGAGTGCCTATTCAATTTTCCTGGAGACGGCTGTAGAAACAGGTTTTTTGGGTTTAGCTTGTTTTCTGTGGTTAATAATTGTCATCTTGAATACGGCATTTATGCAAATGCACCGTTTCCTAAACTTGAGAAGTAAAGATGGATTTTGGTTAATTGGGGCGATCGCAACTTTGCTCGGTATGCTTGCTCATGGCACAGTAGATACTGTCTGGTATCGTCCTGAAGTTAATACCGTTTGGTGGTTAATGGCTGCTTTAGTCGCCAGCTATTGGACTCCTTTAACTTCTCAAATAAATCAAGTCCACCCAGAACCGACAGCCTAAGCTAACAATTTTGGATTTTAGATGTTTTGCTTATGAAACACTTACTCATAATCCAAAATCTAAAATCTAAAATCTAAAATCCAAAATCTAAAATCCAAAATCTAAAATCCAAAATCTAAAATTGATGTTGATGTTAGTCTCTGTAACTGGTAGCTCCTGGTGCATTAGGATCACGATAACGAGTTGGTTCTTCTCCACGCTTTTTACCGGCTAAACCAGCTAAACCCAACAGGCCAATTAATCCCAGCCAACCCCAATCAACATCGTTACGATCATAATAAACAGTCCTGTCTGGTACAATGTCTGTTCTAGGTTGAGTCACTTGGGCTTGTGCGGGTAAATTTAAGAGTACAATTCCCATTGTCAGCGTCAGAACTCCAGCGCCAATGGTTTTGGTGAAATTACGTTTCATGGTGAAAGTGCCTTATACCGACTCGGATATTCACCAATGTATCTATTCCTCCGATTTGCCAAATCAATCTGCGGCTATAATCTAGAGTTGGCTGTAAATCAGGCTCAGGGTATATTTAGCTAATAATTTTTCATTGCTCGTTGAATATCACGCTGATCTTGACGGCGTTTGAGGCTTTCCCGCTTGTCGTGAATTTTCTTCCCTTTACATAAACCGATGCTGACTTTTACCCAGCCTCGTTTCAGATACATTTTTAACGGCACTAAGGTTAAACCCTGCTGTTCTACTTTACCAATTAGCTTGCGGAGTTCTTGCCGATGCAGCAGTAATTTACGAGTCCGACGCGGTTCATGATTAAAATATTGTCCACTAGAGGTATAGGGAGAAATATGTACATTTATTAGCCATGCTTCACCATTGCGAATCAACGCATAGCCATCCTGGAGATTTGCTTTACCAGCCCGTATTGATTTTACCTCCGTACCTGCCAGCTGTATTCCCGCTTCGTAGGTTTCTAGGATTTCATACAAATAACGAGCTTGGCGATTGTCGCTAATTACTTTATAACCTTCGTTTTTGTCACTCATTGAAAATCTGCTTTATGTTAAATATTGCTTAGTCGTTTTACTTCGTTGTTTAAAACATTTGTAATTTGAATAATGAATTTCGACTAATTGAATTTTACATTATATTTTCTATTTAATTCAATCTATTAGTGTAACATTATTAAAATTTAAAATAACATTAAATTTTATGAACACTTCCTAAGCATATAATAGCAAAATATTGAGTAAGAAAAATGCTAGGGGTGTACTGTCCATGCCCTTGAAGATCCTTGTAGTGGATGACGACCTCGGCACTCGTCTGTCTATCAGTGATTATCTTGAACTGTCTGGCTATTCGGTGATCATGGCTGATGACGGTCAAGAGGCTTTGTCTATGGTGGAAAAGAACCATCCTGATTTGATGGTGACAGATATTGTCATGCCAAAGATGAACGGCTATGAACTGGTGCGTCGGGTGCGTCAACAAGCTGAGTTTAGGTTGTTACCTGTAATTTTGTTAACAGCCCGAACCAAAACCCAAGAAAGAATTCTTGGTTATCAATCAGGATGTGATTTATACTTACCTAAGCCTTTTGAACTAGAAGAGTTAGCCGCAGCTATTCGTAATTTACTAGAGCGATCGCAAATTATTCAATCAGAATACCGCTTCTCTTATCAAGAAAGTTTAGATGGGTCTAACCTGATAAAATCAATACACGGACAAAATCATTTATCAACACCAATTGTCAATTCTCAGTTGTTATTATCATTAACTACAAGAGAGCAGGAAGTCTTAGAACTATTGACTCACGGGTTGTCTAACGCCGAAATGGGTAATCAACTACACCTCAGTCCGCGAACAGTTGAAAAATACGTCAGCAGTTTATTGAGAAAAACTTTAACCAGTAATCGCGCAGAACTGGTGCGTTTTGCCATCAAGCATGGTCTTGTAGAGTAGTTCAGGAGGCAGGAGGCAGGGGAAGAAAAGATTTTTACCAGTCACCAGTCACCAGTCACCAGTCCCCAGTCACCAGTCCCTGATCACATATTCTAGCAGACCTGAACAAGCATCCATGAGGAGGTCAATCACCTGATTAAATCCTTCTGTTCCGCCATAATAGGGATCTGGAACTTCTTTGAGATCGTGTTGAGAGCAAAAATCACACATCAAACGAACCTTATGGTGATATTCTCCAGAACGGTCAACAGCGAGAATATCTTGATAGTTATCCTTATCCATCGCCAAAATTAAATCAAACTCTTGAAAGTCTGATTTTTGAAACTGACGAGCTTGCCCAAGTAGTTTAATTCCCAACTTAGCAGATGCAGCAGCACTCATGCGGCGGTCAGGTGGACTACCAATGTGATAACTAGAAGTACCAGCAGAATCACAGTAAATTTTATCGCTCAGATCAGCTTGATCAATCAGATGATTCATGATATTTTCTGCCGAAGGCGATCGGCAAATATTACCAAGGCAGACAAATAGTAACTTGTAAGACATTTTTCGGGGTTAATCCTTTTAGGGAAATGATGTAATCTACCATGTAATAAACAGACCAGATGCTCCCACTCTGAAAGAGAGAACCTACGAACATTATGCCCAAGGTGGAAAAGGAGGTCATCCTGTTACCCCTGGATACGGATAAAGTACCATAGCGTGGATACCAGAAACAGAAGGGAGTTGGGCATGACCACTCAGACATGAAAGAATTACAAGTTGGGAAAATCCTATAGACAAGGCGGTATGGCAGTTAAAACAGGTATGTCAAGAATTACCATCAAGACCA
>NZ_JAQMTI010000039.1:0-34065 GCF_028329225.1 Sphaerospermopsis kisseleviana CS-549
GGTAAGGTCACGGGCAGAACACCCGTTTATAGGCTCTATGTGGAAGTACAGTAATGTATGTAGCAGAGGGGTACTAATAGACCGAGGGCTTGACCTCTCACATTGCTAATATTCGCGTTACTTGCAGTCTTCAGGGTTTTGAACGATTATTGATAATTCTTTAATTTTCAATTATCAATTGTCAATTATCAATTCCCAACGGATTTTCCTGGTGTCTATGGCGCGGTGGAACCACACTGATCCCTTCCCGAACTCAGAGGTGAAACGCTGTTGCGGCGACGATAGTTGAGGGGTTGCCCTCCGTCACAATAGCTCGATGCCAGGTTTAATATTGTACATTCCCCTTCATTTTCATAATGAGGGGGTTTGTTGTTTTGTAAGGACTAAAGCCCAACTACAATATCAGAAGTTTTATGTTTTTTTACTCAGGTTTTTCCACGACTTAGCAACTCCTAAGTATCGAAAGTATCTAAAAAATTCTCCTATATTAAGAAATGTTGTCAAGCATTGCTATGATATTATACAGTGTTACAATTGATAGCGGTAAAATTATAAATAGTTCAATATGGCAATTATGATACCGTTCTCTATTCCTGACAAAGCTAGTCAGGGAGAAAAAAGATTATACAATATTCTCAAAAATAAGCTATCAGATAATTTTTATGTTTGGTATGAACCCAGAATAGATGATCGTTATCCTGACTTTATTATTTTATCCCCTGATTTTGGACTACTTGTTATAGAAGTTAAAGGATGGTATCTCAAACATATACTTACAGCTTCCTATGATAGTTTTGAAATAGAGAATAATCAAAATGATTTAGAGACAATTCAAAAACAGAAATCTCCTTTACGTCAAGGTAAAGATTATCTTGATAAACTATTAAATCTTCTAAAAAAATCTAGAGTATTAACTAACCAATCAGGCAAATATCAAGGAAATTTATGTTTTCCTATTGGTGTTGGTGCAGTTATGTCTAATTTAACTGATGAACAGGCTAATAGATATAATTTAATTGATGTACTACCAATAAAAAGTGTAATTTATCGTGATGAATTATTGACATGGGAAAAAGATTGCATTAAAGAAGAAACAATTATCCAGCGTTTTCAAGAAATGTTTGGAATTAACTTTGTTTTCTCTCCTTTAACGCCTGATCAGATTAGTACCATCAAAGGAATTATATATCCTGAAATTGTTATTAGACAAGAAAAAGCTACATTAAAAAGTGTTAATTCTGAATTTTCAATTTTACCAAGCGATATTATATTAACAACATTAGACAGTAAACAAGAATCTTTGGCTAAAAGTATAGGAGATGGTCATCGTATCTTCTTTGGGGTGTCTGGTTCAGGGAAAACCCTATTATTAATATCACGCGCTAAATACTTAATTAACCAAAATCATAATGCAAGAATATTAATACTGTGTTTCAATGTATGTTTAGCAGCCTATATAAAATCAGTTCTTCATCAAGATTCACAAAATAAACACTATCAAAATATTGAAGTCGGAAATTTTGATGTATGGGCAAAATCTGTCTTAGGTACATTACCCAGTCAAGTTCAAGGAAATCGGGACGAATATACAGGTAAAATAGTTATTGATAAATTATCTGAATATTCAAAAGAACAAAAATGGGATGCTATTTTTATTGATGAAGCTCATACTTTTGTTCCTATTTGGTTTCAGTGTTGTGTGAATGCTCTGAAAGATAGTGAAAATGGTGATTTAATGATTGTTGCAGATGGCAACCAAAGTCTTTATAAAAGGTCTAATTTTCAGTGGAGAGATGTAGGAGTTAAGGCACAAGGCCGTACTTTTAGCAAGAAATTTGACTTAGACAAAAACTACCGTAACACTCATCAAATTCTATCATCTGCATTGAGTATTTTAAACCGTGTCTCTGATTTAGTTGAACCTTTAGAAGATGAGGATGTAACTTTCCCTCTGGTTAAACCCAATTTAGCATTGAGACAGGGGGATAAACCAAAAATTTATATAAGCAGCACACCTGATGAACAAGAAAAATCTATTATATCAACTATCCATTCTTTAAAATCATTAAATATTGATGATCGTGATATAGCTATTTTATATAGACAAGCAGGTAAGAAGGATGAACCAAGATTAAATTCTATTATCCAAAAACTCAATCAGCAAGGTATATCAACTTATTGGGTTAATCAAAATGATAATTCTAAGAGACAATATAACCGAGAAAGAGAAGGTGTGAGAATGATAACTATGCTTTCATCTCTTGGGTTAGAGTTTAAAGCAGTCTTATTAATTTGGTTAGAACAGTTTGATGATTCTATTGGTAAAAAAGACGCTGAAATTTTAGCAAGAAGGCAGATTTATGTTGCCATGACTCGCGCTCAGGAATATTTAAGTTTATATATTAATCATCAATCTAAACTAACATCTGAGTTAAATAATAATTTAATTTTTGACATATTCAAGCAATAGAAATATTACTGTATGAGGGATTAATAATTATGACTGAAAACGAATTAATGAACACTGCTACTGAACTACTTAGACAGCAACAATGGAAGGAAGCAGGAACACTTTTTCGGCAAGTATGGGAAAATGAAAATAATGCTTATGCTGCAAGTCGTTATCTTTGTTGTTTACGTAAAGGTGGGTATCCATCATGGTCTATTAGACAAGGAAATAAAGCACTTAATCAATTTCCTGGTAATAAATATATTAAAGATGAATTAGTTTGGGCATATTATGATGATACTATTAAACCCGAAGCATCTAAAGAAAATTTATACCAACTAATAGAATCTGCTAAAACAATTTTGAGTTTACAACCAAATACTTTAGCTAAAGAATTAACTGTCTTTGCTGTGATTAAAACTGCTAAACAAAAAGAGAAGTGGGATATTGTTCTGGAATGGTGTAATTTTATAAATCCTGAAGAATTGAATGATGAACCAATAATTGTTGATGCTAACAGAGGCAGATCTAGAAAAGAACAATGGTTCTTTGCTAAGGTAAAAAGTCTAATTGAACTTGAATTATGGAAAGAAGCTCGTGTTTGTGCATTAGAAGCAATTAAGATTTACCCAAGAGAGATGAATTTTTACAGATTCTCTGCTTTGGCATTAGCTAATCTAGGAGAAGAAGAAAAAGCAATTGTTGAGTTGAAGGATATCCTACTAAAACATCGAGAAGAATGGTATATTTACCAGGATTTATCAGATATATATTTAAGTATTAATCAGCCAGAAACAGCCCTAAAGTTTGCTTGTCAAGCTGCATTATCTCCAGGAGAAGATAAAATTAAAGTGACTTTATATGAAAAAATTTGTCAGCAAAGCTTATTATTAGGAAAGTTAGAAATGTCTGCACAACATTTAGAACTATCTAAAGCAATTCGAGAAAGCGAGGGCTGGAAAGTCAAAGATACCTTACAACAATTACAAACAAAAATTAACCAAGAAATCACTAACCAGCAATCAACATTCACTAAATTTGAGGGGGATATCACTAAATTAAATCAAATATGTCGAAAATTCTGGAAAGAAATTCTATATCAGGATATTCCCCGTTATTGCGGTACAATTGAATCATTACCACCTAACCAAGCTCATGGATGGATTATAGATGATACTGGAAATCGTGTCTTCTTCTTACAAAAGGAGTTACCTAAATTTTTGCGTAAAGAAAAGCAAAGAGTAAGTTTTATTTTACAAGAAAGTTATGATAGAAAAAGAGATAGAAAATCATTTAAAGCCGCAGATTTTCAGATACCAAAACAATAATTTATCGAAGCGAATATGTGAGCAATTTTTGTCAAGATCATTAAAGATGAAACTACTTAGGTGAGATAGATACCCGACTTCTTCAAGAAGTCGGGTATCTAAAGGTCTATCTTCACCTAACTCGATGCACTTGTATAAAACCGCAAAGCAAACCGCCAAAACCAAGTAGAAACAAAAAATAACACCACCGCTAAAAATACAGCACCCATAAACCAACTTAACTGACTTTCACCTAACATAGCTTGCGCGGGAACTGTTGTTAAAAATGCAACTGGAACTACAAAGGTAAAGAAAACTCTATAAGCTGCGGGATAAGCTACAATCGGATATCTACCCGCTTCTAATAAACCTCTTAATACTTCAGTAACGTTGTATATTTTCACAAACCATATACTGGTAGAACCTAGCATAAACCATAGGCTGTAAAGAATGACTAAACCGCAACCTAAAGGAAATATACTCAATAAATAATCATTTATTCCTAAACCCAGGCGTTTACCTGCATAACCAATGATGACACAACCAAAAATTAAATCTGGTAATCCCCAGGGTGATAGGGTGTGAGTTGAAAGCCAAAATTGACTGCGGATGGGTTTTAATAATACAAAGTCTAATGTACCTTCTTGCACATGACGAACTATGCGGTTTAAGTTGGGAGCGAGGAATGTAGCTGAAAAACCTTGCAAGAGGGTGAAAATTCCTAAAACTATTAAAGCTGCATCCCAAGACCAGCCAGGAAAGGTGTAACCTGTGCGATAAAATAAGAATAAGCCAAAAATACTACCCGCAAGATTGCCTAAGCTGCTCAAGGTAGCTATGATGAAGTTGAGACGATACTCCATCTCTGCCGAAATGGCTGCACTCCAAAAAAGTCTGATTACTTTTAGGTATCTTTGCATTTTTTTGTTTAACTTCTTACGCACTTCATCTAAGATAACTTTATCTCAACTTCATACGGTTTTTTAATTTTATTGATTGCATAAGGTTAAGATGTTGGATGCTACTTTTGAGTCTGATTTTATGCACGTTGTTTGATGGCAATTTGCATTTTATCAAAGAAAATAGGGTCAATAAAGGTTAAAATCTCTTTCTAAGGAACTATAAAAGCTCTTATGGCTAAACTGTCTAACGAATTACAACGCTATTTTTTTGAAGAAGAACGTCCTGAAAAAGTAACTTTGGCAGATATTTTGTTATTAGCTGGGGAAAGAATTTTTGGGTTTTTGCTGGTTATTCTGTCTTTACCTTCTGCTTTACCACTTCCCGCACCTGGTTATTCAACACCTTTTGGAATGCTGATTTTTTTGTTAGCAGTGCAGTTGGTTGCAGGTGCTAAAACTCCTTGGCTACCTGCTAAAATGCTAAACCATCAAATTCAACTTTCTACCGTTCAGGGGTTTCTGAAAGCGGGACTGCCTTGGTTGCGAAGAATTGAGGCGATCGCTCGTCCCCGTATTTCTTATATTTGTACCACATTACCAGGTATAGTAACTATTGGAGTGGCGATCGCTCTCATGGCTATTTCTATGATGATTCCCATCCCTGGTACTAATACTTTACCAGCAATGGGCATTTTTGTGACTGCTTTTGGTTTGTCTGAGGATGATGGTGCTATTAGTTTAGGCGGTTTGGTTCTGTGTTTAATGGGGGGAATTTTAACTACTTCTATTTTACTAGCTTTGGTTTGGGGTGGTTCTAGTTTATTGGATGTGATTAAAGCTTGGTTAGGTAGGTGATTGGTGATTGGGTAAATATCAATTAATACAGCAGATTTCATTGCTATGAGGTACAAATCATAATAATAAAATTCTTGTGGGGTGGGCATCTTGCCCGCCCATAGTGTACCTCATTACACCGGAAAGTGCTGTAACTAATGACTCATCACCAATAACTAATGACTAATAACTAATAACTAATAACTAATAACTAATGACTAATAACTAATGAAAAATCGTTCTAATTATTGGTTACTTTTACCCTATATCCGCAAGCAATGGGAAATTATTGCTAAGGGATTTGTGGGTATTATAGGCTATGTTTTAGCTACATTAACGTTGATTAATTTAGCTGGTAAATTAGCAGTTCCCTTTGGACAGGGTAATGTAGTGGCGATCGCTCAATTAACGGGTGTTTGTGCTTTAGTATTTCTTGTGCGTGGTTTTTTCCAATCTGTGCAAGATTTATATATGGCTAAAGCAGCTTTAAGAGTTGCTTTTTATCTCCGTCAACAGGTTTATACCCACTTACAAAAACTCAATCTCAGTTATTTTGAAACTGCAAAAGCTGGAGATTTATCTTATAGGTTAACAGAAGATGTAGACCGAGTTGGGGAAGTTGTAAATAAGGTGTTTCATGATTTGATTCCCTGTGTTTTACAACTAATTGCTATTCCCATTTACATGATTTATTTAAATTGGCAACTTACCCTAGCTACGGTAATTGTAGCGCCAATTATGGGAATTTTAATTGGTTGGTTTGGGGAACGTTTACGCAAATTTTCGCTCAAAAGTCAAAACCGGATTTCTGATTTATCAGCTATTTTAACAGAAGTTTTCAGTGGGATTCGTTTAATCCAAGCTTTTGCCGCAGAAAATTACGAAATTAATAGATTTAGTCATGAAGCAGAAAGAACTTTAAAAGCTAAATATTCCGCCGAAAGATTAAAAGCAATACAAATTCCCATTGTGGGTTTTTTAGAAGCTGTCAGTGCTTTATCTTTGTTGATGGTGGGAGCTTGGCAAATTTCCCAAAATAATTTAACAGTAGGTGAATTTTTCAGTTATTTAGCGGCAGCAGCTTTGTTAATTGATCCTATTGGTCATACTACCAATAATTATAATGAATTTAAACAAGGTGAGGCTTCTGTTGATCGGGTTTTTGAGTTATTAGCTATTCAACCGACAGTATTAGAAAACCCAATTTCTATTACCCTTCCTGATGTGAATGGTAAAATTGAATATCGTGATGTAAGTTTCTCTTATAAACCTGGTGAACTGGTATTAAATAATATTAGCTTATTAGTAAATCCAGGAGAAGCTATTGCACTTGTCGGTGCTTCCGGTGCGGGAAAAACTACATTTGTGAATTTATTACCAAGGTTTTATGATCCTGAATCTGGGGATATTTTTATAGATGATGTTAATATTAAAGATGTGACATTAAATAGTTTGAGAAAACAAATTGGTATAGTTCCCCAAGAAACAATTATGTTTTCAGGAACAATAGCTCAAAATATTGCTTTTGGACAAGAAACCTTTGAAATGGAAGCAGTAGAAGCAGCGGCAAAAATCGCTAATGCTCATCAATTTATTATGCAATTACCCGCAGGTTATCAAACTTGGGTAGGTGAGAGAGGTGTAAACTTATCAGGAGGACAAAGACAGAGAATAGCGATCGCCCGTGCTGTACTCTTAAACCCGCAAATTTTGATACTAGATGAAGCGACATCAGCCTTAGATTCCGAGTCAGAAGCTTTGGTACAGGAGGCTTTAGAAAGATTGATGTCAAATCGCACTGTATTAATTATTGCTCACAGATTATCAACAGTGAGAAAATGCGATCGCATATTAGTCTTAGAAAAAGGGCAAATTGTCGAATCAGGAAATCATGAAGAATTGTTAGCATTAGAAGGAAGATATGCGCGGTTTTATGCACAACAATTTAGTTAAGTTTACTTGATTTGCGCTAGATTGAACCCGATCCAAAGCTTGATATCCATGAGAATACAAGCCTTGGGTGCAAATATTCCCTATCAATTTTTGTTGATGTTACCTTATGCATTTTGATTTAGGTTTCGCGTCAAAAATGTAGGGGCGTTCGCGAAGCGTGCTGGAAGCATCAGCATTCGGACAATTAATTATCGGTTTTTACCTAAGACTATCATCCGAATGCTTCGCCCTGACTGTGGTCTAAAGACATGAAAACTGCTGTAGTCAGCAAGGAAGCAGGAGCGCCCTTGGGGAAGTCAAAAGTCAAAAGTCAAAAGTGGCGAGTTAGGAAGCAAACAACAGATCCATTATTCCCAGTCACCAGTCACCAGTCACCTAGCCTACCAAACCAACACTGTTGACAGTAGCTAATATGACAACAGTACATGGAAACTATAGATTACCTTGATAGAGTAAGACAGCAAACTTTTTCAACATAAACACCCCATACTAGATATAATTTCCTATAAGTTGAAAAAACTCTTAAGATTAGCGTAAACATTACGCCTGTCTAAAACTGATTAGCTGACAAACACATTAGGAGGACTATCTATGGCGCTTGTACCTATGCGGCTACTTTTGGATCACGCTGCTGAAAACGGTTACGGTATCCCTGCTTTTAACGTTAACAACTTAGAGCAGATTCAAGCAATCATGAAAGCTGCCGATGAAACAGATAGCCCTGTAATTTTACAAGCTTCTCGCGGCGCTCGTAACTACGCTGGTGAAAACTTTCTGCGCCACCTGATTTTGGCAGCGGTAGAAACCTATCCTCATATTCCCATTGTCATGCACCAAGATCATGGTAATGCTCCTTCTACCTGCTATTCAGCTATCAAGAACAACTTCACCAGCGTGATGATGGATGGTTCTTTGGAAGCTGATGCTAAAACTCCTGCCAGCTTTGAATATAACGTTGCTGTCACCAAAGAAGTTGTCAATGTTGCTCACTCTTTGGGTGTGAGCGTTGAAGGTGAGTTAGGTTGTTTAGGTTCTTTAGAAACCGGTGCTGGTGAAGCTGAAGATGGCCACGGTTTTGAAGGTACTCTGGATCATTCTCAATTGTTAACCGATCCTGATCAAGCTGTTGAGTTTGTAGAAGCTACCCAAGTAGATGCTTTGGCTGTTGCTATTGGCACTAGCCACGGTGCTTATAAATTTACCCGTAAACCCACTGGCGAA
This sequence comes from Sphaerospermopsis kisseleviana CS-549, assembly GCF_028329225.1. Taxonomy (NCBI): domain Bacteria; kingdom Bacillati; phylum Cyanobacteriota; class Cyanophyceae; order Nostocales; family Aphanizomenonaceae; genus Sphaerospermopsis; species Sphaerospermopsis kisseleviana. The sequence goes on from NZ_JAQMTI010000039.1 coordinate 8,667, forward strand.
ATTTTAGCGATCAGCCGCATTGAAGAAATTCACCGCCGCTTACCTAACACCCACTTGGTAATGCACGGTTCTTCTTCTGTACCCGAAGATTTAATTGCATTGATCAACGAGTTTGGTGGTGCTATTCCTGAAACCTACGGTGTACCTGTTGAAGAAATCCAAAAAGGTATCAAGAGTGGTGTGCGTAAGGTAAATATTGACACTGATAACCGTTTGGCTATCACTGCGGCTGTACGTGAAGCTTTGGCTAAAGGTCCCAAGGAATTTGATCCTCGTCATTTCTTGAAGCCTTCGATTAAGTATATGCAAAAAGTTTGTGCTGACCGTTATCAACAGTTTGGAACTGCTGGTAATGCAAGCAAGATCAAACAAGTTTCTTTAGAAGAGTTTGCTGCTAAATACGCTAAAGGCGAATTAGTAATGAAAGCTGCTGCTAAAGTTTAATTTTTTCTCAAAAATAAAATAGGGTATAGCCTTGCTATACCTATAGATAAATAAACCGGGGGCGTTTGTGGTTCCCGGTTTTTTTTCAGCAAACCCTAGATAATATTTACACCGAAGGTATGAAAACTCAATTTTGATCATTGATATTTGTAGCTAGATCCCCAATTTCTTCAAGAAGTCGGGGATCTAATTTGCTAAAAGACTCGATGCTGTAAAGATGGCATTTGACGGCGCACCTGTTCCAAACGAGAAGGTTTAATTTCAGCGATCGCCACTCCTGGTTTATCCCCCGCATCAGCTAAAATTACACCCCAAGGATCAATAATCATGGCGTGTCCGTGGGTTTGACGACGAGCATAGTTAGTACCAGTTTGAGCCGGTGCAATGACATAACAAGTATTTTCAATTGCCCTAGCTTGTAATAATACTTGCCAGTGGTCTTTCCCTGTAAAAGCCGTGAAAGCCGCAGGAACAAACACAACATCGACTTCCTTATCTGCTAAATGCCGATATAATTCTGGAAAGCGGACATCATAACAAATAGAAAGTCCAATATTACCCAAGTTTTCCGAAAAATAGATTGGGGGTAATTCCTTACCAGCCATAACGGTGCTAGATTCTTGATAGGTGTTACCATCAGGGACATTGACATCAAATAAATGTGCCTTGTGGTAGCGAGCAAGTTCTTGACCATTAGGATCAATAAGTAAAGCCGTATTGTAAACTTTACCTGTGCTATTTACAGGTACAGGAAAGCCGCCGCCCAGGATAGTAACTTGAAAGCGTTGCGCCATTTTTTTGAGAAATGTCTCTGTTGTTTGGGCGATCGCATCTCCTTGGGCAAGTTTATCTTTTTCCTCTCCCATAAAAGAGAAATTTTCTGGCAAACCCACTAACTCAGCACCCTGGCGCACGGCCAGATCAATAAATTCTTCTGCTTGTGCCAAATTTTTCTCTAGATCAGGCACACTGGTCATTTGAATAGCGGCGGCTAAATAAGACTTCATAGATTCAACAACAAACAGTGGATGACGGGATAGACTCTCAAATATAGCCGTAGACAGAGTAGTTAGGACATCAATGAATCATGAAACTCTCACTCTAATAGGGTTTTACTCCTGACTCCTGTACGGGCGAAGTAGGGGCGAAGCATTCGGAAAATAGCCTTTTCATAAAATTGATCATTGGTCGCCCGAATGCTTCGCCCTTGCAGAAAAATAGCCTTTTCATAAAATTGATCATTGGTCGCCTTCAAGCTTCGCCCCTACGACTCCTGACTCCTGGTATATATCGGTCTATACAGAATATCCCTAGCGTCTTATCTTAATATTCCTGTTGATTATAGGAAACTATTTACAGCTATTTTCAGGTTTAACCCATTTTTAAGTGCTGTTTTAAAGTCGGTGGCAGATTTTTAGCTGCTTCTAGTCCGTCCACATCTTCCCAGTTAGTATTTTTATCCCAGCGGATATAACCAAACAATTCATCACCAAAATTTGGTGAGTTATTTAATAATTTTACTGGCGGTTAATCCAAATACCCCTTAAACCAGCCTTTCTTGCGCCATGATAGTCATCTGTAATGCTGTCGCCAATATGCCATGCTTCTTCTGGTGAACAGTTATGACTTTGCAAAGCTATGTTAAAAATTTCCGGATCTGGTTTAGCTGTACGTACTTGGGTAGAAATGGTAATAGATTTAAAATAGTCTCTGAGTCCTAAGCTTTGTAATACTGAGTATAACCGAGAATCAAAGTTAGATAAAACACCCAACTCAACTCCCAACCGTCGCCAGTTCACTAAAGCTAAAGGAACATCTGGATAAACAAACCAAGGTTCAGCAGTACCAAAATGTATATAAAGTTCGCTAAAAAAAGCTGAAAAATCAGAAAATTCCCTGAGTACCCCTGCACCTTCAAAGGTATTGAGGGCGATGATCCGCCACCAGTCAAATTCTCGTTGGGGAATATCTTTAATATCTGGATCAAGAAATATCGGTGGTGGTGCTGCTTTAAAGCTTTTAAAAAATTCTTTATTTAAAATTTCTGGGGCAACTGTAACGGCAAATTCCTGGGCTATTTGACTATAAATTGCCCCTACACTACCTTTAACACCAAATAGTGTACCTACAGCATCTAAAAAAATAACTTTTGGTTTTTTCATAAGGAGATCAGGTGACAGGTGACAGGTGACAGTAAGAAGGCAAGAGGCAAAAGGCAAGAGGCAAAAGGGAAGAGTTTATTCTTACCAATCAGCAATTACCAATTACCAATTACCGATTACCTATTTTACTGAGAAAGTGTTTTAATGATCGGACTAACTAACCAATTAAACCCGACTTTTAACTGATGTTCTAAGGTTGGTAATCTGTATAAATAAGCTAACCGACGGGCGATGTATGCTAAAGAACCATCGAGTTTAACACCTAAACCTGTGAGGGTGGCGTTATCTATTCCCAAAGCCATCATTTCCCCTAGTTGTTGATAGCGGAAGGGAAGTAAAGGACGATTTGTTAAAGATGCCCAAATGTTCCATGCTGTATAATCTGCTTGTTGAAATGCTACTTGGGCGGTTGCGGGTACTTGTTTTTCTTCTGCATCTTTACAGTCTGCTAAGTCTCCTAAAGCGAAAATTTCGGGATGTTCTAAGACTTGTAATGTGGTTGTAGTGGTGATTTGTCCGCGTTGGTTTTGCTTGAGGGGTAGATTTTTTACCACTGGGGAAACTCTTGTACCGATTGTCCAAATTACCAAATCTACAGGAATTTCATCTACTTGATTTTTATACTCCAGGGAAATGGTATTTTCTCCTATTGATAATACTTTGGTTTCTAAATCTATAAACACGCCTCTAGCATCTAAGGCTTGTTTTGCGGCTTCGCGGTTAAATTCTGGGGAATTTCTTAAAATTTGATCACTGATTTCAATCAGGCGAAATCTGCCTTTTTCTCCTAGTCTATCTGCTAGTTTACAAGCTAATTCTACGCCACTGTAACCACCGCCAACTATGGCAACACGAATTTTTTCAGGATTTGATGCTTCTAAAATTCTCAGGCGTTCTTCTAGGTGATAAGCATCCGTGATGGTACGGAAGGGGTAAGCATGGTTGACTGCACCGGGTACTAAATCTAGGGGTGTTTCGCCACCTAATGCTAATACTAGGCGATCGTAGTCGATTTTTTGCCCATCTTGCAATTGTACCTGTTGTTTGTCGGTGTCGATTTCTGAGATTGTGGCTTGATGAAAACGTACTCCTGTCCCTTGTAGCAGTTCTTGGTATGGTGGGGCTATTTCCCAGGTTTGTAGTTCGCCAGTGAGGAGTTCGTAAAGTAGGGGAGAGAATAGAAAGCGATCGCTCTGATCTACTAAGATTATCTCAGGTTTGGGTGTATTTTCCCAGGGTAACTGGCTTAACCGTAAGGCGGTGTAGAGACCTCCAAAGCCTCCACCTAGTATACAGATTTTTGTAGTTGTTTTTGTAGTTGTTTGTGTCATGGTTTTGCTCAGAGGCTAAATTCTAGCAGGTTGATTTATTTTTAGTGTTATTCTTAGTGTAATGATTTATTGTGATATGGACTTGAATCAGATACGCAATTTATATCAAAAGCCATAAGGTAAAAGACTTTTCACACTGTCACCTGTCAGCTGTCACCTGTCACCTGCTATATTACGTTCTCTTGCCATTAGCCAACAATCCTGATATTTACCTTCGTGTAGATCATGACATGGTAACAGCTTAATTTTCACAAACCCACATTTTTCATAGCAGCGAATAGCACGGTGATTTTTTACATTAGGATCAATTACTATTTTTAACGCTTGCAGGGTGTTAAATAGATATTCTATCGCTAAAGATAACACTTTTGTCCCAATTCCCTGATTCCAATATTGAGTTTCACCGATAAATAAGTCAATGCCATAGACATTATTTGTATCTTGTAAAGAATACATTTTGCTAATATGTTCTGGTAGTTTATTCAGTTCATAATATTGTAAATAACCAATGTCTATATTTTGATATGAGAAAATCCTGGGAATAAGTGATTCTTTTCCTAATATTCTGGGCTTATAGGTTTTGATTGCCTTCTCTAAATCATAAGGTTGATCTCTTCCCCCATAGAATTGTAATACTTTTTCATCTGTGCGCCATTTTTCCATTAATAAATAGTCATGTTTATGATTTTGCATGGGACGAATTTTTATTTCGTCTTTGATAATTAGCATAGGTTATATTTATATAAATTCTCTTGGTTTTTCTTCATGTTAATAGTAGGTAATATACGGACTATACAACCATTTTTAATACTTTAATTATCTGACTAATACTCAATGATTACAAGTTTTTGAAACTTGATTTACTTAATATTCCTACTAACTTACATTATATTACCATTATTATCAAATTTTAGCACTAATACCCGGTATTTATTATAAGTTTTATAAAGATGTCAATTTTTGCTTGCTAACTTGTCACCTACACCATTAATGGTCTATTAATGGTTTATGATTCTGCTTGTATTGCTGTGTTGAGATTAATTTTTTGATTGGTAAAATCAGGAATAGATGATTGAGTTTTTATTTGCGGACATTGTTTAATTTCAGCATCATTTTTTGCCTGAATTGTTGACGGCAATCCTGTTTCTATGGTAGAATAAAGACGGTTAAATTCACGCTGAAAATGTGCAGATACTGTAGGACTTTCAATAATTAACAAAGTTTCGTCGTTATTATGATTTCCTGCTTCTGACCAATTATGAGAACCTGTAATTACTGTTGTGTTATCAATAATCCCAAATTTATGATGCAAAGAATCACCTGTTGCTAATGTGGGTATTCCAACGCTAGTAATAGGATTTTGCCAAGGACGGTTATCAACTTCATATTTACAGTTTTCAATTACAGCTAAACCCATCATATCTAAAGCTTCACTGTAGGAACGATAGGCAAATTGTGAGTCAAGTAAAGCGCGAATTTTTACATTTTGATTATGGCGATTTTCCAAAATATTGGCAATTCTTTGATCGGAAAATACAAACAATGCCATATCTATATTTTTACTTGATTTATCTAAGGTTTGGGAAATTAAACCATTACTAGAATTATTCCAAGGTTGAGTGGGAGAAACAGGGGAAAAGTTGACGGTAATTAGATTGTTGACTAAAGTAATTGTTTGGGGTTTACGTATAGGTTTGTTAACACCAAATTTACTATCTGGGTTTCCTCCTGGTCCATCACCCCAGAGGATATTAAATTCTTCGGTAAATAAATTAGCTAAGTCTTGACTATCAATTTTCAATAAGTTATTTGCATTACCTAAACTGCTAGAATTGCTAATATCTCCTGAAGTGTCACTGAAAGTAAAATTAGCAGAAGTAATTATCACAAAACGATTATCAACAATGATAAATTTATGGTGCATCAAACCACTACCAGCAGAACCATCTGCTGTGTCATCTATCCAGGGAATTTTACTATTTTTGATAATGACTAAAGCATCACGTTGATTGATTTCCTCTAGTGTGATTTCATTATCTTGATTAATATCAACAAATTTTCTAAATTCTTTGTATCTTGCTTTTTCTCTTCCTTCTAACTTTTTAACTTCTACATCAGTTAAACTACTCCAAGGACGAGAATAGTTGTTTTCTAAAATTAACCGAACTTTAACGCCAGATTTTTGTTTTTCTGCTAATGCTTGGGCAATTTTTGGTAAACGTAATTCTTGGACTGCTATATCTATGGTAAATTGGGCTTGGGAAATAAGATCAAGAATCTGTTTTTCTAAATCATCTCCTAACCGGGTTTGTTGTCGGTAGGTTTCTTGATATTCTGACGCTTGGGAATGATTGAAGTAAACTTGAATTAATTGATCTTGGAGTAGTGGTGCTAACCTTTGATTTGAAGATTGATTTGAAGAGTTGACTTTTTGACAACTGGTGAGAGTAAACAAAAAGAAAAATATATAAGATAAAAACTTAAGATGGGGAAAAATGGACATGATAATCTGATACAAATAAATAAGGGATAATTAAGGAAGTTAGAAGTTATGTACAATTCATGGAAGAACGAACAATGAAGAAGGGAAGGACAGGAAGTAAAGAGGTGAGATAGGTATTTTTTGTGAGTGCTAAGAGGGTGTTTGAAAAGTCATGATTGATGTATCAAATATTTTATACCCCTCCCTAACCCTCCCCTTGGTAAGGGGAGGGAACTGGATTTTCTTGTTTCCTACCTTGATAAGGGGAGATTAAGGGGGGTAAAAATGTGATAAAAATACGAGATACAACTTTTAAAATATCCTCTAAGAAAGCAAAAAGTTCTGACTCCTGACTCCTGACTCCTAATAATTTATTATTGCCCATAATAGATGTTAAATTATCAAAATTATTGATTTTATGCAAATTTATCTAGATTACAGTGCTACTACTCCCCCTCGTCCTGAGGCGATCGCTGTTATGCAATCAGTTTTAACTCAACAGTGGGGTAATCCTTCTAGTTTACATGAATGGGGCAACCGTGCAGCTTTAATTTTAGAAACTGCGCGGATGCAAGTTGCAGGTTTAATCAATGCTGTTCCTGAATCAATTATTTTTACTTCTGGGGGAACGGAAGCAGATAATTTAGCGATTATGGGTGTAGCTCGATGTTATGCTGTACCGCAACATATTATTATTTCTAGTGTGGAACATTCGGCTATTTCTGAACCAGTGGGAATGTTAGAAAGTTGGGGTTGGGATGTCACCCGGTTGGGTGTAGATGCACAAGGTAGAGTTAATCCTGAAGATTTAAAAGCAGCTTTACGACATAATACAGTTTTAGTATCTATGATTTATGGACAAAGCGAAGTGGGGACGGTTCAACCTATAGTAGAATTGGGAAAGATTGCTAAATTACATGATGCTTTATTTCATACAGATGCAGTACAAATTGCTGGACGTTTAGCGATAGATGTGAATAATTTACCTGTTGATTTATTGAGTATTTCTAGTCATAAATTATATGGTCCTTTGGGTGCGGGTGCTTTATATGTGCGTCCAGGGGTGGAGTTAATACCTTTGTTGGGTGGTGGTGGCCAGGAAAAAAAATTGCGTTCTGGTACACAAGCAACTCCCGCTATTGCTGGTTTTGGGGTTGCTGCGGAGTTAGCTGGAAAGGAGTTAGAAGGGGAAAAAATAAGATTAATAAAATTGCGCGATCGCCTCTTTTCTTTGTTAGAAAATGTCCCCGGTTTAATTCCTACTGGTGATATGATTAATCGTTTACCCCATCATCTGAGTTTTTGTTTAGAATATGCAGATGGTGAAAAAATCAGTGGTAAAACTTTAGTTCGTCAGTTAAATTTAGCGGGAATTGGTATTAGTGCGGGTGCTGCTTGTAATAGTGGTAAATTAAATCCTAGTCCGATTTTATTAGCAATGGGATATTCTCAAAAAGCTGCTTTAGGAGGAATTAGGTTAACATTAGGAAAACAGACAACGGAAGCGGATATTGATTGGACTGCGATGGTTTTGAAACAGGTTTTGCAGAGGTTGGTAAATGTGGAATTAGTCAGGAGTTGATTGTGAGAATTTTTTGTCAGAATCAGAATGTCCAGGATTAAAGGATTTACAGGATTTTTGTCTCACTCCTTCTCTCGTTCCCAGTCTCTGACTGGGAATGCTATCATAGAGTCTCTGACTTTAATTTTATTACAAAAGGCAGAGCCTTTAATAATTCATTCCCATATAGAGTATGGGAACGAGTAAATTACCAATTACCAATTATGTATCAAACAGATCCACCCCGTTCTCCTCAAGAAGTATTAGCAACGATGTATGATCTTAAAAGTGAAGATCCAGAGGAAAAAGGTTTGCCAGATCAATTTCATTTATTACAACCTCGTTTATTAGACGAAACTTTTAAATCTTCTGTTTATCCTAGCGACAAAATCTTTACCGCTAGTGATATGAATTTATATTATGATCCCAATCATCCCACATGGTATAAAAGACCAGATTGGTTTGTATCTGTGGGTGTTTCTCCTCTTTATAAAAATGGTGATTTACGTTTGAGTTATGTAATTTGGCAAGAAGGAATTACTCCTTTTGTGATAGTTGAATTACTTTCACCAGGTACAGAAAAGGAAGATTTAGGACAGACTTTAAGAGATGTGGAAAAACCGCCGACAAAATGGGAAGTTTATGAACAGATTTTAAGGATTCCTTACTATGCGATTTTTGACCGTTATACCTATACATTTAGAATGTTTAAATTAGATGGTGGTCGTTATGCAGAAATAGATTTATCATCATTAAATAATCGTTTTTGGATACCAGAAATAGAGTTAGGTTTGGGTGTTTGGGAGGGAATATATAATAATATTCAACAACCTTGGTTAAGGTGGTATGATGTTTCTGGTAATTGGGTTTTGACTCCTACGGAACAGGAAAGAAAACAAAAGGAAAGATTGATAGAACAGTTAAGAAAGCTGGGTGTTGAACCTGATATTTAATAGACAAGTGGTAGCATTTCCGCTATCACAAGTTCTAAATCAGGAAAATCTAGAGGTGATATTTTTTGATGTTCTGTGAAAATTTCTTGATTTTGATAACCGTCTATTGTTGGATTTCTAAATACAATTAATTCGCGTTTGACTACATCCAATACCCAATAATCTTTAATTCCTGCTTGAGAATAAGCTTTAGCTTTGATTTCTGTATCTAGTTTTAAACTACTATCTGCAACTTCAATGATAAAATAAATTTCATCTGGTGTAGGATGATGATCTGCATAGTCTAAAGGATCTATTTTGACTACAGCAACATCTGGTTCAGGTTCAGACCTTTCATTTAATTTTACAGGGTCTTGAATAGCTATATCCAGTCCATCTGTAAAAATTCCCCTTTATCTGACAAGGAATATATATTAATATTCCCCCAAAATCTGCAAAAATCACCAATTTAGATCACAAACTAGCTAACCTGCCCAGAAATGAAATTCAGCACTAATAGTTCAAGTCTACTAAAATAGACTAAAAGCTTTTTATAGTCGTCTAAAGAGGACTTTTGCTATTAGCCTGATAATTCATTCTCAGGCGGGTATTTTACACAGTGTATCAAATTTTTCAATATGGCTGAACTACCCAAAACCCTAGAAGCGTGCAGTTCAATCCGGTGAAGCGGTAAAATCGTCCTTAGCTGAACGTACCAATTAATGAGAAAATAAAGACTTGCAATCATCCTTGTCTTGTATTGCTTCCCACCGAAAGGAATTTTTATCAATGTGGAAACGAATTGCGTTAATCTTGGTTTTAGTGTTCAGTATCAGTTTCAGTAACCCTGATGTTGCTGCTGCGGCTGGACTCAAAAGCTTTGTAGATACTGCTGATGGTTATCAGTTTTTATATCCTAATGGTTGGTTGCAAGTTAAAGTTGCCGACGGTCCTGATGTGGTATTTCATGATTTAATCGAAGTATCAGAAAATGTCTCTGTGGTGATTAGTCCTGTTCCTGAAGGTAAAAGTTTAACTGAATTGGGAACACCCAATGAGGTAGGATATAAATTAGGAAAAGCTGCTCTTGCTCCTGAAGGTTCTGGACGTTCCGCAGAATTAGTTAATGTTGCTCAAAAAGAAACTGATGGTAAAACATACTATTTTCTAGAGTATGAAGTTCAACTTCCTAACCGTGAAAAACGCCACAATATAGCTAGTGTTGCTGTGAGTCGTGGTAAGTTGTTTACTTTTAACGCTTCTGTACCTGAAAGACGTTGGAAAAAACTGCAACGCATGATTGATGAAGTTGTCAGTTCTTTTACGGTTTATTAATTTAGCTGATTGGGATGATCAATTTTAGATTTTAAACTTTAGATTTTAGATTTTAGATTTTAGATTTTAGATGGAAATGAAGTAAGTAAAATCCAAAGTCCAAAATTTAAAATCTAATACCCAATTACCAATTACCAATTACCAATTACCAATTACTTATGAATATTCCTGATTTTATACTTGCTTCTGCTTCTCCTGCACGTCGTCGTTTGTTGCAAACTGTGGGTATTGAACCTATTGTTAAAGCTAGTGATTTTGATGAGTCGCAAATTCAAATTAGTGAACCAAAAGCATTAGTAGAAATTTTAGCTAAGTGTAAAGCTGAAACTATTGCACCTGAGTTTCCCTCTGGGTTAGTGATGGGTTGTGATTCGGTTTTAGCCATTGATGGACAGATTTATGGTAAACCAGAAAATGCAGAAGTGGCGATCGCTCGTTGGAATTTAATGCAGGGTAATTTTGGTGATTTGTATACTGGTCATGTTTTAATTGATAATACCCAAAATCGCACTGTTGTTAAATGTCAAATTACTAGAGTTTATTTTGGGAAAATGAGCGATCGCGCCATTGCAGCTTATGTTCAAACAGGTGAACCCCTTAAATGTGCCGGTGCTTTTGCTTTAGAAGGTTTTGGTAGTTTATTTGTGGAAAAAATCGAAGGTTGTCATAGTAATGTAATTGGTTTGAGTTTACCATTACTGCGGCAAATGTTAGCAGAATTAGGTTATGAAGTTACAGATTTTTGGCAATAGTTGAGTAATGATTATTCCTAATTTACCTCATTCCTTTACCTTCCAAAATCCAGAGATTTATCAAACATTCTGACTCCTGACTCCTGACTCCTTACCTTAATCACAATTTTCACTTAACCAATTACTTAAATCACCTTCAGTTTTAAAATCTAATAAAGCTTCCCCCAAATCTTCTAACTGTGTAAAAGATAAATCTTGAATTTGATTTTGAATTTCTGTACCTATTTTTCCTAAATGACGCTGAATGATACGAAGAATTAACTTCACTTCTGAGCGTCTTCCCTGTTCTAACCCTTCTCTAACAATTTTTTGATACACTACAGATTCTTGCATAATATCCTCCCAAAAATAAGCATTGATGATATCTGTATCAAATTTAATTCCAGCTAAAAGTTGCACACAAGCGGAGATGTTAATTTTTTGTCTTCTGTCTTCTATTATATTTACTTTAGCTGCGACTTGTTCTAATATTATACTAGAATTATCAGCTTTGGCTAATACTGCTAAGGGTAATAGTTCGATCGTTGCTAATAATGGTTCAGGTTCACATTCCCAAATTCTGATCACTCGATAACGGTGAAAAGTATTGGTAGCTCTAAATTCATTAATAAATACATCTTCTGATGTGGTTGGTTTTAAGAAAATAACAATTTGCTCAATCTCAATATTATATTGACGATATAATCTCACCCAATAATCTAACATCCGTAAAGGTAGAGGTGGTTTTGATTGGGGAATGGTTTGAAACTCTAAATGAATGATTTTACTGCTGGTTTTTAATAAAAATAGTCCATCAACCCGAATGGGTTCTAAATTTAATTCTGTTTTTAATATTTCTGGTGTTTCGGAAATATTTGCACCAAGCAACCATTCAACAATTGCTTGTGGATATTCTTCAATTAAGTATTTCAGAGTGCTGTCGTAACTCATCTTTCAAATCTTAACTATTGGATTTTTGATTGATTTTATGTTAACTTTTTGTTTGTTTTTTTATAATACATTCATAACCATCATAACCACTGTATACTTCTTCTGGTGTATTGAATAATTCCCATCCTCTGATACCATAATGCTTATTGAAGAGCGATAAGAACTTAGTCTGATCAATTTTTTCCCACTTGCTCCTTTCTATATGATTTACTTCTTCACCATTTTCTGCTATTATGAAATAATAAGCATCTTCATAATAAACTTCAGTTTTTTTATTTAACCAACTACCTGTTTCTCTAGTTTTTCTTTGTTCTCTAGTATCTGCATAAATTCTTAGTTTTTTATATTTATAGCTTACAGAAATATTTGTTAAATTTTCAATTTTTCTGTCTATTCTGTAGAAATTACCATTTATAGCTGATAATTTACCCAATATTTTCTCATATATAGTTTCTAGATAACTAATTAATAATGTTTGCTCTCTAGCTATTAAGATAAAGCGTTCCAAATCTTTTTCACATTCATCAACTTCTAAGTATTCCAGACATTCTCTAATACTTTCATCAATAGAAACTAAGGGTGAAAATATCTCCTTAAATCTTTCCTTTACTCTTTCAACATCTTCAGCATATATGTATTTTTTACAAAAGACATCTTCTTCAACTTTGCCGTAAAATATTTTATTGAAAATAACTTCAGCAAATCTTTCTTGATCAAAAATTATTTTTTCATCATCTATGTAATTATTTTCACTAACGGAAATATTTTCTTGCTCGTCTTCAAAATGATTATTGGATTCGGTATTCATGATTTATTTTAAGAAATAGATTTTCAATCATGTTACAATATGGATGGTTAATTATATAACTTGTGGAAAAAATTTTTATACTTATTTAAATAAGTTAACAAAAAATCATAAAAATAAATAATATATTAGAATTGCGTTGCAAATCTTATGATTCTCAACATAAATACAACAAAATGTACTCAATAATTGTAAACTATATAATAAAGTCCATGAATCAAAAAATATGTCTTCCATTTCTACCCCATCCCTACGTGAACAACAACATCCCTTGATTTGTAAACTAGCTGATACAATTGAAGCAGCTTGGCATAAATACCTAGACTTATCACCCTATCATTTACCTGCGGAATTAGGATATGTAGAAGGTAGACTAGAAGGGGAAAAACTAATTATAGAAAATCGTTGTTATCAAAGTACCCACTTTCGTAAAATGCACTTGGAACTAGCAAGAGTGGGAAATATGTTAGATATTTTGCATTGTGTGATGTTTCCCCGACCAGAATATGATATACCTATGTTTGGTTGTGATTTAGTTGGAGGTAGAGGTCAAATTAGTGCTGCGATCGCTGACCTTTCTCCTGTTAACTTAGAACGGATTTTACCAGAAGGTTATAATTCCCAACTGAAAAATTTAACAACAATTAACTTTTCCCAATCCCGTGATTTACCAGAGTGGGGAAATATCTTTTCTGATTTTTGTTTGTTTATTCGTCCCAGTTCTTTAGAAGAAGAAAGCTTATTTTTGGGAAGAGTAAAAGACTTTTTAGATATTCATTGTAGTCAAGCGATCGCATCTATTCCCGTAGCAGCAGAAAAAGTACCTGTAATTATTGCCGGACAACATAATTATTGTACAAAACAACAACAAAATGATAAAACCCGACGAGTTCTAGAAAAAGCTTTTGGTGAAGATTGGGCAGAAAATTACATGACTACGGTATTATTTGATTTACCACAATAAGTCAGTAATCAGCTATCAGTAATCAGTAATCAGTAATCAGTTATTAGTTATCATCGAATAGCAGTAAGAGCAGGGAGCATCCCAAATGTGTCAGTTTATTTTAAGTTTATTCTTATCTAAACAATAGAAAATTACCCCTCGCTTGATATGATTGAACCGCAAAGAACGCAAAGAACACAAAGAAAGATGTTAGAGAATTTAGCGCAGACTCATCAAGAAACAGTATAACAAGGATACAGAGTTTTGTTAAATTACACCAGTGTTAATCAGAGCAATTTACAGACTATGATTGATTGTTTTCAGGTTCTTGCGGATCATGCTTACAGCAGTTTTCATGTCTTTAGACCACAGTAAGGGCGAAGCATTCGGATGATAGTCTTAGATAAAAACCGATAATTAATTGTCCGAATGCTGATGCTTCCAGCACGCTTCGCGAACGCCCCTACATTGTTCACGCGAAACTTAAATCAAAATGTGGTTTATTTACCTGAAAATAGCTGTAATTGAAAAATTTTTAAGACTCCCTATCTGTAAGCTTCGTTACGTTTTTTCATCACTAATAAATGTAGAATTTATTTAACTAAAGTTAAATGGGAGTTTAAAATCGGTAGAAATAAAAGTAGCGCATCATATATTATCAGGAAATTACCAAAAATATTTGTTGTTTTGTTAGATGTAAACAAATAAATTGGTTCACAGGTTAACAATTCAGTTGTTAACAATTCAGTTAAGAAAACATTGATATTAGGAATTTTCTATTTGATATAGGGGTATGTAACACTTCTTCATACCCAGATCCCTGACTTCTAATATCAATTCTTAATTTATTTTTGCGTGATTATGATTAGCGCATTTATTCCATATTGCTGGGATAAATCATCAGCAATAAAAAATATTTGCTTAATATTTGCTTATCTGGGTGCTGAATGTGGTGAATTAAACAGTGCGAATTCCTGTAATTTTTTGTGCAATCACAACTTATATTTTACCAAATCAACTGAGGCTAATTTGCTTTTTTACTTTCACAAATCACAAATTAGATAAAAGGGCAACATATCATGTCAAGGGTGACTGAAAAGCCAAAGTTAACAGAATCGGCACTAGAAAAATCTCAAGTTTGGTTGAAAGTTGCTATAGCCTTACCAGTAGTGATCGCCGCTGGTGTTCTAGGTACAGCCAGAATTGAACAATTAAAAAAACTAACTTCCTCCGTATCTGTAGCCCCTACTCCCAGTAGTATTAGTGCTGTGGGCAGATTAGAACCGCGAGGAGAAGTAATTAAAATAGCTGCTCCCAACTCAGGACTATCAGCAGGTTCACGAGTACAACAACTATTGGTAAAAGAAGGACAAAAAGTACAACAGGGTCAAGTTATTGCCATTTTAGATAGCCGCGACAGCAACATGGCCGCAGTCGAAGAAGCAAAAGCCCGACTACAAGAATCTCGTGCTAATTTAGCCCAGGTAAAAGCTGCTTCACCAAGAGATATTCAAGCTCAAACAGCGGTCATTTCTCGTTTACAAGCACAGCTAGAAGGAGAAAAACAAGCCCAACAAGCGACTATTGCCCGCATTGCTGCTGAGTTAAGTGGGGAAAAAATCGCCCAAACTGCCACAATTAAACGTCTAGAAGCCGAACTCAGTGGACAAAGAGATAGTTTAAGAGCCACAATTAACCGGGTACAAGCTGAACAACGCAATGCTCAAGTTGATGCCGGACGCTATGAGTTTTTATATCAACAGGGGGCTATTTCCCAGCAAGAACGGGATAGAAGACGTTTGAGTGCTGTCACCGCTACTCAGCAACTGCGGGAAACTCAAGCTAGTTTGAGACAAGCACTAGGAACACTACAACAACAAATTGCTGAAGCTAGAGCTACTCAAATCCAAACTATCGCTACTTTACAGCAGCAACTGATCGAGGCTACGGCCACCCGCGACAAAACTGTGTCCACATTACAAAGGCAAATTGACGAGGAAAGAGCGAGATTAAGCAGGTTATTAGATGTGCGTCCTACTGATGTACAAATGGCACAAGCTCAAATTAGTAATGCGATCGCCTTTGTCAGAAAAGCCCAAGCAGAACTGCAACTAAGTTATGTCAAAGCCCCAACCCCTGGCGAAATTTTAAAAGTTCACACCAAATCCGGGGAAGTCATGAGTACAAATGGCATTGCGGAAATTGGACAAACGGATCAAATGTTTGTCATTGCTGAAATTCCCGAAGATAGTATTGGTAAAGTTCGTGTTGGTCAAAGTGCGACTATCACCAGTGATAACGGCGCATTTAGCGGGCAAATCAAAGGCAATATCACAGAAATTGGCCGAAAAATCGGTAAAAAAGATGTACTGAATACAGATCCAGCGGCAGATATTGATGCCAGAGTCGTAGAAGTCAAAATTTCTCTTTCTCCCGCAGATAGTCAACAAGTTTCTGGTTTAACTAACGCTAAAGTGATTGTAGAAATTAACACTGATAACATTAGCAAAACCAACTAACTTGAAATTACACCAGGAGTCAGGAGTAAAACTGGCGAAAGTGTATAGGTTTCAATTTAAATTCTGTACCTCATTGATCTGCAATCTGCGATAAATTGACGGTAATAAAACTGGGAGCATCCCCATAAAAGAAAAAATCAACACAGCCACACCAAAAACTCTCTAAAACTCTCTTACCTTTGTGTCCTTTGCACGCCAGTTGCTACAAGTCGGCAGAGCCGCCCAACGCACTGGCTCGTCTTTGCGGTTCAATCAAATTCAGCCAAATTCAGCATGGAATAATTTTCTGTTATTAGATAAAAATCAACTTCCACATTTGGGATATTCCCATAATACCTGGAATTGATTCATTTAATTAATCCCAAATCCAACATCTCCAATCCAAAATTAAATGACTCAAAAAATACCTCTATCTTGGCTACAACTGACAAGAGAAAAAACTCGCCTAGCTGTGGCTTTATCAGGTATTGCCTTTGCTGATATCTTGATGTTTATGCAGCTAGGTTTTCGGGATGCACTATATTACAGTAACGTCAGAATGCACAGCAGTTTAAAGGGTGACATTGTTGTAATTAACAATCAATCTAATGCTGTATTAGCAATGAAACCTTTTTCCCAAAGGCGATTATATAAAGCTTTAGATGTGCCAGCAGTGGAATCAGTGCATCCGATCTATTTAGACTATACCACTTGGAAAAATCCTATTACTGGTCGCCCTCGTAGTATCCTAACTTTTGCCTTCAACCCAGAATTTAATGTTTTTGATTTGCCCGGAGTAGAAGAAAATATCAATAAATTGAAAATGCCAGATGTGGTATTATTTGACCGTTCTTCTAGGGTAGAATATGGACCAATTGCTAGTGATTTTGAACAGGGGAAAAATGTCACAGCAGAGGTGAGAAGACGACGAATTAAAGTAGCAGGATTATTTACTTTAGGAGCATCCTTTGGCGCAGATGGCAATTTAATTACCAGTGATGTCAACTTTTTGCGAATATTTAATAATCGCCAAAGGGGATTAATTGATATCGGGTTAATTAGATTAAAACCTGGTTCAGATGTCAACCAAGTGGCTGCATATTTGCGGACTTATTTACCTACAGATGTGAATGTTTTCACTAAAGAAGAATTTATTGATTTTGAAAGAAACTATTGGGCAACGAGTACCGCTATTGGTTTTATTTTCACTTTAGGGACAATTATGGGTTTTATTGTGGGAACTGTAATTGTTTATCAGATTTTGTATACAGAAGTAACAGATCATTTATCTGAATATGCTACTCTCAAAGCCATAGGTTATACACAAAATTATTTATTAACAGTCATTCTGCAAGAAGCTTTTATGTTAGCAGTTTTAGGATACATTCCTGGATTTGCTTGTGCTTTATTTCTTTACCGAGTTGCTAGAGATGCCACACTTTTACCAGTTTTTATGAGTTATTATCGGGCTATTATGGTACTAATATTAACTATTTTAATGTGTTTTATTTCTGGTGTAATAGCCATGAGAAAATTACGCTCCGCTGATCCTGCTGATATTTTCTAAAGTGGAAGGCAGGAGAGGAGAATTTTAGATTTTAGATTTTAGATTTTAGATTTTAGATTGGAGATGACAAAAACAATCCAAAATCCTTTCATCCAAAATCCTTTCATTGCATCACCAATCACCAATTACCAATCACCTATGATGAACACTTCAGAACCAGTAATTGCCATTAAAAATATCAACCATTATTATGGTCGAGGGGCGCTGAGAAAACAAATTTTATTTGATATTAACCTAGAAATATATCCGGGAGAAATTGTCATTATGACTGGTCCATCAGGTTCAGGTAAAACCACATTACTAAGCTTAATTGGTGGGTTGCGGTCTGTACAAGAAGGAAGCCTGAAATTTTTAGGTAAGGAACTATTTGGCTCTAGTCAAAGTCAATTGGTACAGAGTCGGCGTAATATAGGTTATATTTTCCAAGCTCACAATTTACTCGGTTTTTTAACTGCTAGACAAAATGTGCAAATGGCAGTGGAATTAAACGAGGGTATTTCTCAATTCCAAGCTATTAAAAAATCAGAAGCTATGTTGGGGGCAGTGGGGTTAGCTGAAAGGATGAACTACTACCCAGACAATTTATCTGGTGGGCAAAAACAAAGGATAGCGATCGCCCGCGCCTTAGTCAATCAACCTCCATTAGTTTTAGCAGATGAACCAACGGCAGCATTAGATAAACAATCAGGACGTGATGTGGTAGAAATCATGCAGCGTCTAGCAAAAGAACAAGGAACGGCAATTTTATTAGTTACCCATGATAACCGCATCCTAGATATAGCTGATCGTATCGTGGAAATGGAAGATGGTCTGTTAACTCGTGATGCTCAAAATATACCTATCAGCAACAAGGTAGGGCCGCAAGTTTCAGAGTCTCACTAACTAAACTGTTTACTGAGTCAAGCCTTAGCTTTTCCAGTTGTTTTTTTTGGTGGTGGAGGAACAGTTGGCTTTCCTGTTGGACTCTCTGAAGGTGCAGCAACATTTGGTTGGCGAGTAGTACGGAAAGTAACATTTACCCCTTCATTGGATTGTTCCAAAACCAGCAGGGGTGTGGGTTTAGCCTTTTGATCCCAGTGCATATAGACAATCCTACCCTGAATCGTTGGCTGCCATTAGTCGTCAGTTTAGGATGCCCAAATATTTGGTAAGCTGTTGTGCATTTAATTTGTATAAGTGGAACAGGCATCTTGCCTGTTGAACAAGAGTTCAGAATATTAGACCTGTCCGAAAATTAAATATGCGTTTTCTAAAACCCTTGTAGAGACGTTCTATAGAACGTCTCTACATTAATTCCCGGAAATGTCTGTTAGGATTATACAATTTAGCTATTATCAATCTTTTTTACATCATATTCCTTGATTGTCATTTTTCTATGTACAGACACATTAGCAATTCTCATGAGTGGAAGAATATACGTCTCGTAGCCACAGATATGGATGGAACTTTGACTCAAGAGGGAAAATTCACCTCCTCACTGTTGCAAGCTTTAGAGAATTTAGCAGCTACAGGAGTTAAGGTATTGATTGTCACCGGTCGTTCAGCTGGTTGGGTCAGTGGACTCAGTAGTTTGATGCCAGTTGCGGGTGCTTTAGCAGAAAATGGGGGTTTGTTCTATTCATCTCTTAAATTAGAACCACTAACTTTAACACCTATTCCTGATTTAGCTCAACATCGTCAGGACTTAGCTACAACTTTTACCAAATTACAAAGTCAATTTCCGCAAATTCAGGAATCTGCTGACAATCGGTTTCGTGTCACTGATTGGACATTTAATGTTGCTGATTTGACATTAAATGAATTGCAATATCTCAGTAACCTTTGTCAACTTGAGGGTTGGGGATTTACTTATAGTAACGTCCAATGTCACATTAAACCACAAGCACAAAATAAATCTGCGGGACTGTTACAAGTGCTACGCGAATACTTCCCAGAATATTCACTAGAACAAGTTGTTACTGTAGGTGATAGTCCCAATGATGAAAGTTTATTTGATAGTCGTTATTTTCCTATTTCTGTAGGTGTGGCAAATGTGATGAAATATGCCAATCAGTTACAGTATCAACCTACTTATGTAACTAATGCGGCTGAAGGAGCAGGATTTTTTGAGTTATCTAGTTATATTTTGCAAAGCTTGTCAACGTCAAAAAGTTAGATGATTCATAGTAATAATTCAGCAATCAGTAAATTGCTACGCTATTTACAGATTACTGATAGCTAAATTTTTGCATTTATTATAACATATTTTGTGTTTTATAAACTAATTTTACCAGTCTGTTAGTTTGTTCTTATCAAAGAATTTCTTGCTACTAGTTAGATAATATCTAGGTTAACTCATGTAACATATATAACATTTTTAGGCTAGAATTTGATTTAAAATCAGTGAAAGTCATTGCTGAATATTGATAGACGCTCGTTATAGCAACGCTCAACCTATATTTTGATGAGAACAGTGACAATTTGCAACACTGTATAGTTTTCCCACCAAGCTTTTGGGATTGATATATGGGATCACAATATTCGATATCAGTAATTAATAAGTTAAGGTAATACCATTTTTATTATTTCTTTGCTATTTTGTATTTAACGGGACAGTTATTCAACACACCGTGAGTTTAAATAGCAATTAATTAAGGAATTTATCTGCCCATTACTTGTAAGATATTCCAATTGCAATTTTTTGATCTAGAATTACTAAGGCAACGCAGATTTCTGTAAGATTTTGCATGGTCATCAGCCAAAATGGCAGAAGTTTATCAAGTTTATCAATTTAAAGACAACAGGATGTAGAACTATGATCACCACAAATTCTCAATCTATCATTTTCCCTAACTTGATTAGCCAGATCGAAGCAACCCAACAAACAAGTCATAAATCTGATTTACTACAACCAATACGTCAATGGTTAGATGAAATCGAATTTCACAATCGTCAACTAGCGAAATTGATCGCTAAACTGATTCCTGCTCAATGTCCCTTTGAACGTGATATTGTATTTTTCGGTCGCAAAATTGCCCACATTCCCCCTATGTGCAAACTCAATCCCCTATACGAACAATTTGTAGGCTTGCGTTTTCGCGCATTGTGTTATTTAGTAGATGAATGTGGCGAAGATATTCAATCCTACTGCTAAATCACCCTAGATACAACAACAAATGGAAATTAAGATCGAGCATCAACCGAGTCAAGAGAGCCTCAATCAGTTAGGTGTATACAAATGGGCAATTTGGCAAAAAGAAGTTTCCAAATTCCCTTGGACTTATGATTCTGAAGAAACTTGTTACTTTTTAGAAGGCGATGTAGTTGTTACCCCTGATGGCGGACAACCAGTGCAAATGGGTAAAGGAGATTTAGTAACATTTACTGCTGGGATGTCTTGTACATGGGAAATTATCAAAGACGTAAAAAAACATTATTCCTTTAATTAATTCGGCACTTCTGCACCAAGAGTCAAGATTTATGATCTTTGTCTCCTGGTATAGTTGACGATTTACAAAACAAACATTTCATCATTTACTTGGAGTAAGTCTTGTCTGGAGATTCGCAACGAGTTTGATTAACTCCAGTTGCAATAATTTGCAAATTGTAAATTCAAGTTGTCAATTGTTCAATATTTTCATCACTTGTTGCGACTCCCAAATAATTACCCAAATAATTACAATTACAATTACCAGTTAAAATTTAAAGCTTAAAAATCATTTGTAAAAATATTCATCAATCAGGAATAACTGATATATAATTATATTTTCCTATTTACATAAGATTTACACAAAATGTTATTACATCTCAGCACCTGGCCAGAAGTTGAAACGTATTTACAACAATCTCAGGGAATAATTTTTCCTATTGGTTCTACAGAACAACATGGACCTACTGGTTTAATTGGAACTGATGCGATTTGTGCAGAAGCTATATCTCGTGGTGTGGGGGAAACAACACAAGCTATGGTTGCACCAACAATTAATGTGGGTATGGCATTACATCACACTGCTTTTTCCGGTACGATTAGTTTACGTCCTAGCACTTTAATTTTAGTAATCAAAGATTACATTACCTGTTTAGCAAAAGCTGGTTTTACAAAGTTTTATTTTATTAATGGACATGGTGGAAATATTGCTACTTTAAAAGCTGCTTTTTCTGAAACCTACGCACATTTAGAAGATTTACAAATTCAAAACTACCAAAAAGTACAATGTCAAATTGCTAATTGGTTTATGTGTGGTTCTGTATATAAACTAGCGAAAGAATTGTATGGGGATCAAGAAGGTTCTCATGCTACCCCTAGTGAAGTTGCTGTTACTCAATATGTCTATCCAGAAGCTATTAAAAAAGCTCCTTTATCTCCAGAGGTTGCAGGTGGTCATAAAATTTATGGTGCAGTTGATTTCCGGTTACGTTATCCTGATGGCCGTATGGGTTCAAATCCTGATTTAGCAACTCCTGAACATGGTAAACAATTTTATGATCTAGCTGTGGAGGAGTTGAGTAAGAGTTATTTGGAGTTTTTGCATCAGGAATAAATCCTGTAGAGATGATTTACACATCATCTCTATTTTGAAATAAATCAAAATTGGTGTATTATAAATTTATCACGTTCCAGCTAATAAACCTGTAATAATTGAGTATTTCATGGCTGTTTTGTCGTGAACATATATGAGAATTGTAAACCCACATAAGTGGGTTTGTCATTTTATTAACTTTGAGCTATACCTTCTTCCCGTGCAGCTTGTTTAACAGCAGCAGCAACTGCTGTAGAAACACGCTCATCAAACACGGAAGGTATAATATGTTCTCGATTTAAATCAGAAGGTTTGACTAAAGAAGCGATCGCATTTGCAGCTTCTAAACACATATTAGTTGTAATTGTTTTCGCTCGACAATCTAACGCCCCACGAAATACCCCAGGAAAAGCCAGAACGTTATTAATTTGATTGGGGTAGTCACTACGGCCAGTAGCCATGACTGCGACATTTTTAGGTACTAATTCTGGTTGAATTTCGGGGATGGGATTGGCCATTGCAAACACAATAGCATCCTTTGTCATTGCTTGTACCATTTCTGGTGTTAAAACTCCAGGTCCACTCAACCCAATAAACACATCTGCACCTTGGGTAGCACCTGCTAAAGTTCCTTGTGCTTTAACTGCAAATTCCCTTTTTTCGTCGTTCAAATCTGTGCGATTAATAGAGATAATGCCTTTAGAATCACACATCCAAATTTGTTCTGCACCGGCTTTTCTGAGTAAACGAGCAACTGCGATCCCCGCTGCACCAGCACCATTAATGACAATGCGGATATTTGCAATTGATTTATGTACTAATTTCAAAGCATTCAGTAAAGCAGCTAAGGTAACAATTGCAGTACCATTTTGATCATCATGAAAAATTGGTATATCTAATTCTGCTTGTAGTCTTTTTTCGATTTCAAAACAACGGGGTGCAGCAATATCTTCAAGATTTACACCACCAAATACAGGGGCGATATTTTTGACTGCTTTGATGATTTCTTCTGTATCTTGGGTATCTAAGCAGATGGGGAAAGCATCTATACCTGCAAATTCTTTAAATAACATGGCTTTACCTTCCATTACGGGTAAAGCAGCACCAGGACCAAGATTACCTAAACCTAATACTGCGCTACCATCGGTGACAATGGCGACAGTGTTTTGTTTAATGGTGAGGTGGTAAACTTCCTCTGGGTTTTCGGCGATCGCTTTACAAATTCTTCCTACTCCTGGTGTGTAGGCCATAGCTAAATCAGAAACACTTTTTAAAGGAATTCTACTAGCAATACTGATTTTCCCGCCCCGATGTAAATTAAAAGTCCGGTCATAAACATCTATGACTTTAATATCAATTAGCTCTTTTACCGCTTGAACAATAGTTTCCGCTTGTTCTGTACTTGCTGCATCTACAGTAATATCACGGATAGACTCTTGGCGGTTTTGTTCAATTAAATCTATTTGTCCGAGATTACCACCACTAGAAGCGATCGCCTGTGTTACAGATGCTAACATCCCCACCCGGTTGGGAATTTGTAAGCGTAGTGTCACACTGAAACTAGAATTAGGAGTGAGATTTGTCATGGTGCGATAGTTAGATTTTGAATCTTAGATTTTATATTGAATTGCTAGTAAAATTGCAACTTTGATAAAAAATATGACATTTCATGTATAAGATTCAGATCCCGGACTTCTTAAAGAAGTCCGGGATCTATCAAATGTTTACTTTATCTTTAAGTAGGTAAATTATTCGGATCAATACCTTGGGAAACTAAAAAAGCTATTAATCTCTCCTTTTCTTCTCTTTCTTGTTCTGCACGTTGTCTTTCTTGTTCTGCACGTTCCCGTTCTCGTTCCGCACGTTGTCTTTCTTGTTCTGCAACTTCTTTTTCTTTAGCAATTTGTTCTAAACCCCAAGGTAACAAATTACCATTTTTGTCCCACCACCTTAACCAATAACCGTTTCTACCTTCTTTTTCACCTTGCCAAATTCCTAAAAATAACCCCATGTTTTCAATCCAATGACGACCATTTTCATCTGGTAATGTCAATTGATATCGGTCGTTTTTTAATTCATAAAATTCTAATAAACCAGCATCAGGTTCAAAAATCACGTATATAGGAACTTGTAAAACCTGTTCATAAAAAAACCATTTTCCCGGCGGATAACTCCGTTTAACAGAATATTCTCCCCCATCACCCCCATCATTATGAGATAGAAATTCCATGACTATTAATGGAAATTCACCTTCTAAATATGATGTATAACTTCTACGTTCTGGTAAAACTTCTTTCACGGATGGTATATATAACCAATCTGGTGCTTTAACAACAATTTCACCATTAACTGTCGCACAAAGTCCAAAATTAGAAACTATTAGCATTTCTGGTTTGATAAAACCTGCTATTTCTAAACTTTCCCGTAATGCACCTGCTAAAAGCGGTTGTCCTGTATTTTCCACCGGTTCATCCTCTAACTGAAAATCATCGGGTAAAGCTTCCCAAGTGATTACCAGTTGTTGGACTGTTTTCGGTGCAGTTGTTGGTTCACTAAGTTGGGTTGCCATTTAGATTACCTCTGGTTGATTTATTTTCATTGTATACTAGGAGTCAGGATGTCCAGAATTTGGATTGATGATTTTTGATTGTTTAATATTTTTATTTGTCTGAATCAGGATTTTCAGGATTTTAGGATGTACAGGATCTAGTTTATTAGTTGTTTGTTGGTGGTTGAGATTTGATTTTTTCTGAATCAGGATGTCCAGGATTTGAGGATGCACAGGATGTGATTTATTAGTTGTTTGTTGGTGTTTAATGTTTTTATTTGTCTGCTCAATTATTTATATTTTTTATAATACCAAAATTTAGTAATTGGGCAAATTAAATATTAATTAATTAACAAAATTAACAAAATCAAATAACCTGTAAATCCTGAAATCACCACATCATAAAAATCAAAACTCTCACTAAAAAACCACATCCTGAAAATCCTATAATCCTGGATATCCTGATTCAGACAAAATTCAAAATCCTCAAAATCACCACATCATAAAAATCAAAACTCTCACTAAAAAACCACATCCTGAAAATCCTATAATCCTGGATATCCTGATTCAGACAAAATTCAAAATCCTCAAAATCACCACATCATAAAAA
>NZ_JAQMTI010000040.1:0-3485 GCF_028329225.1 Sphaerospermopsis kisseleviana CS-549
CTACTGCTATTGCATTCGGTGTTTTCTCTACCTGCTCTTCAAATAACTCATGGATGCACTTATCAACAGGATATTCAACTTGAATATTATTCCACTCTACCAATAATTGATGTTGCTCAGTTTCTGTCAGTATTGGTAATTGGGAAATTCGCTGT
Source organism: Sphaerospermopsis kisseleviana CS-549 (assembly GCF_028329225.1). NCBI lineage: Bacteria > Bacillati > Cyanobacteriota > Cyanophyceae > Nostocales > Aphanizomenonaceae > Sphaerospermopsis > Sphaerospermopsis kisseleviana. The sequence continues at coordinate 156 of NZ_JAQMTI010000040.1, forward strand.
TGGGGATCGGCAACAATTCCAGATAACAATGTTTGGAAATGTCCTAACAAACGACAAATCGCTGCATCATCAAATCGGCTCGTATCATAACTAATTATTACCAGTAATTCCTGACCAGGAATTACTCCCACTGTTAAAGGATAATTGGTTTGCTCAATACCCTGAACACTATCTATTGAAAAACCATAATTGTTTTTTTCCGCTGCTTCACTAACCGGATAATTCTCAAAAACAACTAGACTCTCAAATAAAGAACTCCCTCCGGGAACATCACTCAATCTTTGAATATCTGCCAATGAGCTATAGGAATATTGTTCAGACTCTACTTGCTGTATTTGTAGCTCTTTCAACAAAGCCAAAACTTCAGTTTCAGCACAAGTTTTCACTCTCACTGGTAAGCTATTGATAAATAATCCTACCATTGACTCCACACCCATTAAAGATGGAGGACGACCAGATACTGTAGCACCAAACACAACATCTGATTCTTGACTGTACCGAGATAATAATAAACCCCAAGCTCCCTGCACCAAATTATTCATCGTCAGTTGATGCTTTCGGACAAAGGTCTGTAAAGCTTCTGTTTGTTGCGCTGTCAGTTGAATTTTTTGTTCCCTGTAACGAGAATCTAACTGTTTACCCTTTGAAGATAATTTATCAACTGTTAAAGGAGTTGGTGCTGTAAAACCTTGCAGTTTTTCTCGCCAAAATTCTTCAGCTTTGCTCAAGTCTTGCTGCTGTAACCAAGCAATATATTTGTCATAGCTTAAAACTGCTGGTAGTGTGGGATTTTCACTTTTGATAATTGCTTGATAAAAATACAGTAGGTCTTGGAAAAGTAAAGGCACTGACCAGCCATCAAGCAATAAATGATGAAAATTCCACACAAATTGATATCTATCTGCACTCAATTGTATAACACTTAACTGCATTAATGGTGCTGTAGACAGTTGGAAACCCTGTTTTCTCTGAGACTGCACTAACACCTCTAATTTTTCTTGTGCTTCTTGAGTCGATAGGTGCTGCCAATCCTCACTCTCTATTTTGACATCCACTTGCCGATAAACTATTTGCACTGGCTCTGCTAACTGCTCCCAAATAAATGCAGTCCGCAATATTGAATGTCTTGCTACTACTTGCTGCCAAGCTTTTTCAAATGCTCTCAGGTTTAGTTGACCACTCAAATTGTAAATCGACTGTTCAAAATATACTTGAGAATCAGGGGCATACAAACTTTCAAACAGCATCCCCTGTTGCATTGGTGACAGTGGATATATATTTTCAATGTTTCGCCAGTTAGTTTTGTTCGTTTTGTCTAAACTTGCCAATAGTTGGTCTAGTTCTACCTGGTTAAGTTTCACTAATGGGAAGTCTGAAGGTGTATAACCTCCATTTTTACCTGATGCACAATGAGTAATGATGTCCTGTAATGTGTTGACAAATTCCTGTGCTAGTTTTTCAATTGTGGCTGCTTGGTGAAGATTTGTGCTGTATGTCCACTCTATTTGCAACTGTTTTTCAACTATCATGCTGTTTATATCTAGCAGATGAGGGCGGTTGTTTTGTAAACCGTGCATTCTTCCCGCAGATTCACTAGCTGGCTGCATCCAAGAGGTTGTATTAATCTGTTGATCAAATTGACCCAAATAATTAAAACTGATTTCGGCTTGGGGTAATGTCTTTAGTTGAGTAGCAATTTCTGGATCTTGTCTGAGATAGTGCAATAGTCCATAACCAATGCCTTTATTGGGAATAGTCCGCAGTTGTTCTTTAACTGTTTTTAATGTTTCCCCTAGATTTTCTGTGGCTGGTAGTTCTACTAATACTGGGAAGATGGTTGTAAACCAACCTATTGTCCGTGATAAATCTACACCATCAACAATATCTTCCCGTCCATGTCCTTCTAGATTGAATAGCACTCTCTTGGAGTTTGTCCATTTGCTCAAAACTAACGCTAAGGCGGTCAGGAGAACATCGTTAATTTGTGTGTTGTAAGCTTTTGGTACATCGTGCAGTAAGGCGTGAGTTTCTGCCTCACTTAAAGACAATAAAACTGTGTTAGCTGCGGCAACAGTATTTTCCCCTTTTGTATGGTCAACAAAGATGGAAGGAACTGCGGCGCGAGTTTCATTCAACCAATAAGCCGCTTCCGATTTGAGGGTTTGTGATTGGGCATAAGCTGTTAGTTTCTCTGACCAATCTTTAAAAGAGGTGGTTTTGGCAGGAAGCTGAATATCTTTGCCTTGCTCAAGTTGCTGGTAGGCTGTTTGTAGGTCTTCTAATAAGATTCTCCAGGAAACTCCGTCAATGGCTAGGTGATGGATGGTTATTTGTAATCTGGCTCTTTTTCCTCTGCCTAGATGGAATAAGGCTACTTGTATTAGGTTTTCTGATATGTCTAGGTTGGCTTGTAATAAATTTCCTTGTGCTTCAATGGCTTCTGGTTGTTTATGTTCTGGAATTGTTGATAGGTCTATTTCATGGAAGGCTATTTGATCTTTTGGAGCGGTGTATGTTTGTTCCCAATTGGAGTTTTTTTGGCTAAAACTTAGTCTTAGGGCATCATGATGTGTTAGCAGTTGCTGGAATGCTTGTTTTAATAGTTCTGGTTTTATGTCGCTGGGAACTGATAGCAGGAATGCTTGGTTGAAGTGGTGTGGTTGTGTAAAGTTTTGCTCAAAAAACCAGTGTTGAATGGGTGTTAGGGGTAATTTACCTGTGACTAGTTCTTGTTTTATTTCTATGGTTTTGATGTTCGGTGCTATTGCTGCTAGTTCGGCGATTGTTTGATTGGCGAATAGTTGTTTGGCTGTTAGTTGTAGTCCTGCTTGTTTGGCTTTGGCTAAAATTTGGATGCTGAGTATTGAGTCTCCTCCTAGTTCAAAGAAGTTATCGTTAATTCCTATTTGTTTTGTTCTCAGCACTTCTGCCCAAATCTGGGCTAGTATTTTTTCGGTTTGATTACGTGGGGGAATAAATTCTATTTCTAATCCTGTACGGGTTTCTGGTGCTGGTAAGGCTCGACGATCTATTTTGCCGTTGGGTGTTAGGGGTAGGGTTTCTAGTGTCACAAAACTATGAGGCACCATATATTCTGGCAGTGTTTCTTTGAGATATTGGCGCATTTCACTCATAGTTACTGTGGAATGCTGATGTGGTATTAGGTAGGATACTAATTGCTTTTGTCCAGGGTTGTCTTCACGGACAATGACGCATGATGTCTGAATTTGAGGATGTTGATTGAGTACCGCTTCTATTTCTCCTAACTCAATTCTGAAGCCCCGAATTTTAACTTGATTGTCTATGCGTCCTATGTATTCTATGTTCCCA
>NZ_JAQMTI010000041.1:0-8354 GCF_028329225.1 Sphaerospermopsis kisseleviana CS-549
GTAACCAATTCTTTGAAATTTCACCCGGAAAATGCACGCTTTTAGGAGTATACCCCTGAAAAATCCTGCACTGATTTCCTGATTTTCCACCTGAAACCCTTGATTTATCAAGGTTTTGAGTTTATTCAGCAAGCCCTAATTTGACAAAACAGGAGCATCCTTATTACAGCAGTTTTTATGTATTTGTACCACATCCTTCTTGTTATCTTCCTTTCTTCCTTTGCGTCTTTGCGTGAGATTAAAAAATGTGGTTCATTTACCTGAAAATCGCTGTAATTCAGTCTTTGTCTAGAAAATAGCTGATTACTGATTACTGAATACTTACGTGGAATTTAATAGCTTTCCACCAATACCCTGGGATAGATTTTGTTTAAAAATTTCTGAATATCATCAATAAAAGGTTTGAAAACCTAATGATCCAAGAAATATTTTTGATGAAATTGCCGATTTTATGACTAAATATTGTCGTGATCAAGCTAGAGATGAACTTTGGTTAATGATGGGAGCAGGAGCAACAGCAGGAGTTGCGGGAGGAATTTCTCCTCTTGGTGCGATCGCCTTTCAAACCAGTTTAGCTGGTGTACAGGGTGTTGTAGTCACTAGAATTGCTCAAATTTATGATGTGAATTTGATACCTGCTAGTGGTGCTGGAGCAATGGCCGCAGCAATTATAGGCATGGGTGGCGGACAATTTCTGTTTAATATGGGCAGTATTATAGCCGGGTTGATTCCTGGTATTGGATCAGTGGTTCAACCCGCAATGGGAGCGGCCGCAGTTAAAGCATTAGGTGAAGTTGCTATTACCTATTTTGAAAATAAGTATCCTCAAAAAATCTACAACTCAAAAACAAAAACATTGTAATATCATGTCCTGTTGAATACTTATCATATCTGTTGGGGCTGGTAATTGGTAATGGGTAATTGGTAATTGGGAAAAGGCAATTATTAACCAAAAACCAACAACTTATATCGTCAGTAATTACCCGGACTTGATATAAATTGTTTCACCCTAAACTTTCACCCATTTCAAAACATTGGGGTCTTTATTATAGCTGTAGGTAGAACCATCTTGAGTTGTAATAGTTTGACCTTTACTAGCTTTAGTTCTCACAGTCCCCAGTGAATAATCTATTAATTTCTGCATTTCTTGATGAGAAAGTCCGGTAATAACACTTGCTTGGTTTGCTTGGTTTACTATTTCTGGTGTTGCTATTTTTGGTTGATTTAGAGATTTATTATTGGCAAAATTATCTATTGTAATTTCAGCTTTTTCATCAGGAATGATGGCAGATGATTGTAATTTCCGACGTTGATAATCCTGCACAGTTAAAAGTTGCCAACTAGAATCTTGAGAAAGTTCTAAAACCCATTGATGATAATCAAATAAGCTTTCCCGATGTCCGACACTGATAAATGTTGTTTTTGTTGCTTGCAATTGTTGATATAAAGTACCTTCATTATTTAAGTCTAAAGCACTGGTAGCTTCATCTAAGATAGTGAAACCAGGTTGAGTAACTAACAATCTGGCAAATGCTAAACGTTGTTGTTCTCCTAAAGATAATATATTTTCCCAGGGAACTTCAGTATCAAAACCATCTACTCGACTTAATAAACTATCCAGATTAACTTGTTTTAAAACTTCTTTGAGTGCGCGATCGCTGACTATTCGTTCTGTATACGGATAAAGCAACTGTTCTCGCAAAGTTCCTAAAATAATGTAAGGACGTTGAGGTAAAAACAACACTTCTTCTAAAGGAGGCCTCACTAAACGACCTGTTCCTGCATTCCACAAACCAGCGATCGCCCTCAATAAAGAACTTTTACCTCTACCACTTGGACCAACAATTAATAAACCTTCTCCCGGTTGTACAGAAAGTGATAAATCTTCCACAATTACTCTCTCATAATTGGGAGTTTGTAAAGTTACATTCTCAAAGGTGATATGATGATCTTCTACTGTTTTGATGGTACTCGCATTTTCTGGTTGTTTAGCGACTTGTTCCAAAGCAGAAGAAAACTCAGACAACCGTTCCACATAAACAGAAAACCTACCTGAACTGCCAAATTCATTGATTAATTCTGCTAGAGCATTAGCAAAAAGATATGCCGATAAAGAAGCTTGGCTAATTTCTCCAAAATCTAGCCGATTTGTAATATATAAAGGTCCGAGTATTAGAAATGGAAATACCTCGATTACAGCTTGATATCCTCTATTAAAAAAGTCTTGATTTCTTTCCCAGCCAATCCTCCGTTTAGAAATCTTGATTAACTGCTGAAATCTTTTTCCAATGATATTTGACTCTTGTTTTTCTCCCCGGAAAAAAGCTATTGATTCAGCATGAACTCTAACATGAGTTAAACAATAGTTATAATCAGCCTTAGATTGAAGTTCCTCTTGATTAATTTTATTTATTTGTTGAGTCAAGTAGACAGCAACTATATTACCCAAAAGAGTATAAATTACTAAAATAATTGCAACTTGCTTTGAAATTGACCAAATAATTATAATATAAGCTATGATTTCCAGTATTTTTTCTAGTAAGGTAGTTGAAAAAGTCAAAGCATTACTTATAACAGGTTCAATTTCTTGAGAGAGGCGTTGATCAGGATTATCAATATCAGATTTAAAATTGATTTTATAGTATGCTCTTTCATGTAAATATTTTGCCAGAATGTGATCATTTAGCCATTGATACCACTCTAGTACCATTTGCTTTCTTACAAACTTAGAAAACCCTACCAATGCTGTTACAAATGCTAGGGTTATAGCATAAGTCAATACAACATTAAAAAACTGAGAAACATCTTTTCCTGTAATAGTAATATCAACTATGTAGCGATAAAGAAAATTACTAACTACATTTAAACTAACAAGTCCAATTATAAGTATTATTAAGAGAATAAGCATTCCCCATGAACGAATCACGTCTGAAAATGCTCTTCCCCCTGATGTACTTGGATACCAGTAAGGTTCGGTAATAGATTGGAAATTTTTCCAAAATTGAGTAAAAGCTGAATAATTATTGCTTAAAGGTTGATCGCGGGAAATTTGAGCTTGCATATTTTAACAATATTGTAATTTTGAGTTGACGTATAAGCAGCAATTTAATATTTCTTGGTTAAAGGTGAAAGGGGAAAGGGTAAGAAAAAACCTTCACCCTGATCCCCTGTGTACCTTCATCCATTAATTTGAGGTTATCAGACTCATGACATTGTACGGTTAGTTAGTCTTATGACCAAATGCCATTTGCTCTGTTACTAACTGGTCATTGATAAAACCGCTACTTATGAAGTAGGAAATATAAGTCCTCAATAAATTTTGGTCTAATATAGGATACATAATATCAGTATTCCCTAGACCATTGATAGTATTTTGATAGTCAATCTCTGGTTCGCGACTATTCTCTAGCGCCATTTTGGGAATAATATGAGACAAAACTCTTAAATTACCAGGATCAGACATTTGACTCTCCAGTGAAATCTCTGAATGCCATTGCTCTACAGGAATCATCTGTACAGGGTATCCTAAAGAGCGAATCAAGTGAAATAAATCCTTGATTGTAGTAGATTCAGGATTAACTAGGTGAAATGCCTTTCCTAAAGATTCCTTTTGTCCTGACAGATTAACAATTATCTTACTCACATAGTCCACAGGAGTCAAATTATCCTCCATCTGCACATCAGGAAATATTCTTGTTTCTAAACAACCCTTGACTAACCTGCAAAATAAATCATCTGTATTACTAATACCTGTTTTGGTACTTCCTGTAATCCTTGATGCTCGATAAATAGCTACAGGTAGACCTAAATCACGAGCTTGCATCACTAATTTCTCTGCTACCCACTTACTTTGAACATAGCCATTTTCTAACACTTGATATTGATCAAGAAGATCCGATTCTAAAATTAATCCTGCTTCATTAGGAGTAGCTGCTGATAAAACAGATGTAGTTGAAATGTAATGTAAAGGTTTAACTTTGATTTCACTGGCTAACCGAATGATTTCTTGCGTTCCCAACACATTAGCAGGTTTTAAAACAGAGTAGGGATAAATAACATTAATCCAAGCACCACAATGATAGATAACATCTATCTGACTTGCTAACTGTTGAAATTCTGATGTGGAAAGACCTAAATATTTTTTCCCTAAATTTCCAACCACAGGAATAATACGTTTTCTGTCAACTTCTGACCAGAGTTTGTACAATTGCAGTTGATTTTCTAGCTTTTGTCGTGCCTCTTCAATATCTGTAGCACGAATCAAACAATAAATAATCGGTTCCTCAGTTTGTTGCAGGAGTTCATAAAGTAAATGACTACCCAGAAAACCCGTCACTCCCGTTAAAAAGATTCCTTGAGGTTTGTTGTTGTAATCTGTAGAGACGTTATATATAACGTCTTTACGGATTTGAATACTGGCATCTAAAACTGCTTCTGCTTTTAAATCTAGCTTAGAGGTAGTAATGGTATTCGTCTGGCTGGTGAGTAAACTATCAAAACCGGCTGCTAGTTCTGCGACTGTCGGGTTTTCAAACAAATAACGTAGGGGTAAATCTATTTGCAAGGTTTCTGTTAATAAAGACATCACTTGCATAGCGCGTAAAGAATTACCCCCCATGTCAAAAAAGTTGTTGTGAATGCCTAATTGTGTTGTTCCTAAAACACTGCTCCAAATATCTGCGATCAGTTTTTGTGTGGGAGTATTGGGTAACACAAAGTTGCTCAGGTTAATCTCTTGGGAGGGTGCGGGTAAGGCGCGACGGTCTATTTTACCATTAGTCGTGACTGGTAAACCCTCCATCATCACAAAAGCTGTGGGAATCATATAATTTGGCAGCTTTTGTTTCAAGAAGCTTTGTAATTCATTTTGGGTTAAGGATGGATTATCAGAGACAACATAAGCAACCAACTGTTTATGACCTGGTTGGTCTTCTCTTGCCATCACAACCTGACAAATCACATCAGGATGTTGAACTAAGAGACTTTCAATTTCTCCCAGTGCAACACGGAAACCTCGGATTTTCACTACATCATCAATGCGTCCAATAAATTCTATATTGCCATCGGGTAAATAGCGTGCTAAATCCCCTGTTTTATAAAGGTAATGGGATGGTTGGTGAGCGAAGTCGAACCATTTACCATCTTTAAACGGATTGAGAATAAATTTCTCGTGTGTCAATTCTGGACGGTTGAGATAACCCCGCGCTAAACGCTCACCACCAATGTACAATTCACCCTTAACTCCTATGGGAACTGGTTGTAAATTGGAATCCAGGATGTAAATTTCTGTATTATCTACAGGACGACCGATGAGGACTGTATTAGTTTTTTCTGGTTGGTAATTTCGCACATCATAGACTATCGCTGTCACCGAGGCTTCGGTCGGACCGTAGGCATTTAAACAAGTTATTCTATCCCCTACTAATTGCTGCCACATTGTCACTGTTTCCGGTAAAACAGTATCTCCACCCACAGTCAATAACCGTAAACTTTGGGGTACGGTGGAGTATGATTGAGATACTGCTACCATCCATTCATGCCAATAAGCGGAAGTCAGGGTTAAAACAGTTATTTGTTGTTGTTCTATAAACTGGGCAAAATTGGCAAAGGAAGAAAACATTTGTGTTGGTCTTAATACTACTGTTCCACCTTTAAACCAAGTGGGGAATATTTCTTCTAGTGCGACATCAAAGCCAAAAGCAGCAAATTGTAAAACGCGTTGGCTTTGCCCGCCGTAGGCATCGCTACTCGTCAAACCAAAGGTTTCACTAATGGCACTGCTATGATTTACCAAAGCTCCATGAGTTAACATCACACCTTTAGGATTGCCAGTAGAACCAGAAGTATACAATACACAAGCCAAATTTTCCGCTACTACTTCACTGACCGGGTTTTCTGGACTGTGAGAATTGAATACTTCCCATTCTTGATCTAAGACAATAACTTTCACCCCTTCCACTGGCAAGGAATTGAGTAGACTTTCTTGTGTGATCAGTACAGAAATTTGTGAATCTTGGGATATGTAAGTTAATCGCTGTTGGGGATAATCAACATCTAGGGGAACATAACCGCCTCCAGCTTTGAGGACTGCCAACAAAGCTACAGTCATGGATAAGGAACGCTCTAAATAAATTCCCACTAAAACCTCTGCACCCACACCCAGAGATTGTAAATAATGGGCTAATTGATTCGCTTTTTGGTTTAACTGTTGATAAGTCAACTGTTGATCATCAAACACCACCGCTACAGCATCCGGTGTTAGTTCTACCTGTTGCTCAAATAAATCATGGAGACATTTACCTACAGGATAATCAGCTTGAGTATCATTCCACTCCACCAGTAACTTTTGTCGCTCAACTGCCGTTAATATGGGCAACTGGTCAATACGCTCTTGGGGATTATTCACCACTGCTTCCAGTAAAGTCACAAAATGACCAATCATGCGCTCGATGGTGCTATGGTCAAACAGATCAGTGTTGTATTCCCATACTCCCACCAGTCCGTTACCTGTACTGAGCGTAGTCGAAGTAGCAGTGTTCTGCATGAATAAGGTCATATCAAATGCAGCTGTCACACCTTTAAATGGTACTGAACTAACGGTTAACCCATTTAACTCCAACTCAGACACAGGAGCATTTTGCAGGTTAAACATGACTTGGAATAGTGGACTATGGGATAAATCCCGTTCTGGTTGCAATGCTTCCACTAGCATTTCAAAGGGCAAATGTTGATGGCTGTAAGCTCCTATTGCCATTTCCCTCACACGAGTTAGCAATTCACTAAAACGGGGATTACCCGCCAAATTACTACGCATTACCAAAGTATTGACAAAAAAGCCAATTAACCCTTCTACTTCCGAGCGATCGCGGTTAGCAATAGGCGACCCAACTAAAATATCTGATTGTCCGGTGTAGCGATAAAGCAAGGTGTCATAAGCAGCCAACAAGGTCATAAATAGGGTACAACCTTGATCATGACTGAGTTTGATCAATTTATCCGTTAACTCAACTGACAGGGAAAATTCATGAGTTGCACCAACTACAGTCTGTACAGCAGGTCTGGGGCGGTCTGTGGGTAATGATAATAAGGTTGGTGCGTCTTTGAGTTGTTGTTCCCAGTATGTTATTTGATTTTGTAGTACATCCCCTTGCAACCATTGTCTTTGCCAAATTGCAAAATCACTGTACTGAATTGGTAGGGTTGATAAAGGTGAAGGTTGATTTTGACAATAAGCATTATATAGCTGTGTCAGTTCTTGGAAAAACACACCCATTGACCAACCATCGGAAACAATGTGGTGCATACACACTAACAATATTTGCTCTGTCTGGTTCACTAAGATTAACTGTACTCTAATTAACGCTTCTGTTTCTAACTCAAATCCTGTCATCTTTTGTTGTTGCGTTAATTGTTCTACAGCTATTTCTTGTTCTGTTTTGCCTAAGTGCTGTAAGTCAACAATTGATACTATTCCCTGTTCCTTGTTCCCTGTTTTCTGTTCTCTAATAACTTGAATTGGTTGTCCGTCAATGCTGGTGAAATTAGTACGTAAGGCTTCGTGACGATGAATAATTGTTTGTAAACTTTGCTCTAATGCTGTAATTTGCAATTTTCCTCGCAAATGTAAAGCTGTGGGTATGTTGTATACTACACTGTTAGCCTCAAATTGGTCTAAGAACCACAAACGCTGTTGGGCAAAAGACATTGGTAAGTCTGCATCTTTGGCTCTTGCTACCAGCTGTGGTGTTGACTGTTCTAATTTGTCTTGTTGTAATTGGGTAATAATATGGGCTAGTTCTCTGACTGTGGGGGCAGCAAACAATTTATTTAATGGTAGTTCCACTTGGAATATTTTGCGGATACGTGAAACTATTTGTGTTGCTAGTAGGGAATGTCCCCCCAGTTCAAAGAAGTTGTCATTTACACCCACAGATTCTACTTTTAGCACTTGTAACCAGGTTTGTGTTAGCAGTTCTTCTATGGGGTTGCGTGGAGCTACATATTTTTCTACTATTGTGCTGTCTAATTCTGGTTTTGGTAGGGCGCGACGGTCTATTTTGCCGTTGGGTGTCAGGGGCAGATTTTCCAATCTGACTAAGGCTGATGGTATCATGTACCCCGGCAGTTTATTCACCAGGAATTGACGAATGCTTGTAAGCTCTGGTGTTGTGTCTTTTTTCGCTACTATGTACCCAACTAAACGTTTTTCTGTGGGGTTGTCTTCACGGACAATGACGCATGATGTCTGAATTTGAGGATGTTGATTGAGTACCGCTTCTATTTCTCCTAACTCAATTCTGAAGCCCCGAATTTTAACTTGATTGTCTATGCGTCCTATGTATTCTATGTTCCCA
>NZ_JAQMTI010000042.1:0-14399 GCF_028329225.1 Sphaerospermopsis kisseleviana CS-549
GCTAAGGCTTTACCATAGCTAGTTAATGCTATTATATCATCAGGATTAATTTTTAAAGACCTCTCAAAAATATCACAAGCTTTTTCATAATTTCCCGACTCAGCTAAGGCTTTACCATAGCTATTTAAAGTTATTATGTTATTAGTTTCAAGTTGTAAAGATTGCTCAAAAAGTACAAAAGCTTTTTCGTAACATTTTAATTTCAATAAAACTTTACTATATGTACTTAATACCTTTAAATTATTTGGTTCAATTTGTAAAGCCTTGTCAAGAATATTTAATGCTTTATCATAATTAGCAACCTGAAATAAAGCACTTCCATAATTTCTCAGAATACTAACATGATTTGGTTCAATTTGTAGAGCTTTTTCAAAAATGGTTAATGCTTCTTTTATTTTATTTAGTTTTCCTAGAGATTGTCCATGAATTTTCAAAGCCTCAATATTATCTGGTTCAATTTCTAAAACTTGTTGAATAATGGCAATAGCTTGTTTACTGTCTCGATTCTTCAGTAAATCGTCAGCTTTGTTAATTAAAGATTGGATATCATGATTATTAATCATAGTTGATTTTTTAAATTTAAAGGAATCCAGGGAATAAATTCCCTGTCTCAAAGCCAAAGTCGGTTAAAACCGACTAGAATCTAGTTTAATTTACTGAGGGAATGTTTGACAATTATATCCTGTAAATCCTGATTCTGACATCTTTATGCAATCCATGAGTCAGGGAATAAATTCCCTGTCTTAAAGCTAAAGTCGGTTAAAACCGACTAGAATCTAGTGTAATTTACTATTTAACAATCACATCCTGAAAATCCTTAAATCCTGTACTTCGACTTACTTCGACATAGTTCGACTGCGCCCTTCGACACCGCTCAGTACAAGCTCACTAACCGCTCAGTAACCAGATATCCTGATTCAGACAAAAAAATTTTGACTTTTGACTTTTGACTTTTGACTTCCCGAAGGGTGTCCTGATTCAGACAATAACATTAACAGGGGCAAGAATGACAGAAACAACCGCCAATTATGATCAAACATGGAAAGAAGCAATCACCCAATATTTTGAATCATTTATCCAATTCTTTTACCCCAATCTACACCAAAAAATTGATTGGAGTAAAACCCCCATCTCCTTAGATAAAGAACTAGAACAAATCACCGCATCTAGTCAAACTAAAAAACGTTATGCGGATAAATTGTTTCAAGTGTGGTTATTAAACAATGAAATCATCTGGATTTTGATCCACATAGAGGTACAAAGTCAATATGACAAAGAATTTACCCAAAGAATGTACATCTATAACTATCGTTCCTTTGATTTATTTCATAAACCAGTTATTAGTTTAGCAATTTTAGGAGATGAAGACGCAAAATGGCGACCAAATAATTATGAATATGGCATAGATGATAGTTTCGTAAAAATGCAATTTAGTATTGTGAAACTATTAGACTATCAATGGGAAGAACTAACCACCAGTAACAATTTGTTTGCTATAATAGTCATGGCACATCTGAAAACCAAAGCCACGACTAAAGACTTCACGCAACGAGAACAATGGAAATGGAACATAGTCAGACCATTATATCAAAAGGGTTTAACTAGATTTGATATTATCAATTTAGTTAAATTCATTGATAAAATGATGACCTTACCACCACCATTACAAACTACATTCAACCAGAAATTAGAACAACATGAAAAGGAGTTAAATATGCCTTTTATCAGTCCTATTGAAGAAATGGCAGAAGAACGAGGTGAAGCCAAAGGTGCTAGAAAAAACTGCCAAAACAATATTATCAAAATTCTGTCCAATAGATTTAATAATGTTCCCGAATTGATGAGCGATTCTCTCAAGAAAATTGAGGATATGACTATTCTGGAAAATCTCCTGTTAGCAAGTATTAGTGTTAATTCTTTGGAGGAATTTCAAAAGTTAATTGATGCAGAATTGCAGCAAAATCAATGATATAATATCCCTGATTACTTCTATTATGAGGAAATCAGGGATTTATCAAAATCCTCATCCTGTAAATCCTAAAATCCTGTACTTCGACTTACTTCGACTGCGCTCACTAACCGCTCAGTACAAGTCGCTCAGTAACCAGAAATCCTGATTCAGACAATTATGATTGTTCTGAATTATCATCTTCATCAGTCTTTCTAATTCCCTCTTGGAAATTTCTCAAACTCTTTCCCAATACTCCCCCCAACTCAGGAATTTTCTTGGGTCCAAAAATCAAAATTGCAACTATGGCAATAATTACTACTTCCGGCCATCCTAATCCAAACATAGAATTTTCCTCTTGAGTCACTTTAGGTTAACTATACAATTTATTCTATTCACGGTGAATAACGGGTGGGTGCAACTCATGGAGATAAATGAAAATCTCTAAAACTGCTTTCCCTATTTCTTTAATTTCATTTTCTGCAAACTTTCTCCCAGTTTGTAAGTATTGCTCTAGGGTTTAGTATGTTAGTTAAAAACCGAAAAACCAAAAAACAACCCACCCCGGAGTCGGAATGGGTTAATTTTATTTAAAACGAATTAAGAATTTAGGGTAGACTTAGTAGCGATTGCGACCACCGCCGCCACCACCGTAACCACCACGACCACCACCACCACCGTAACCACCACCACGGTCTTCTTTAGGTCTAGCTTTATTTACTTTTAAGCCACGACCCATCCACTCAGCACCATCAAGTGCTTCAATAGCTGCTGTTTCTTCCGCTTCTGAACCCATTTCTACGAAAGCAAAGCCACGTAAACGGCCTGTTTCCCGGTCAGTGGGGATTTGTACACGCTTTACAGTACCATATTCTGCAAATACAGATGTCAAAGCATCCTGTGTAACTTCATAAGAAAGATTGCCTACGTAAACTGACATATTATGTCTCCAAAATCACGAGTTTGTAGAGATTTAGATTTCGGAGAGCAGTCTGTAAATACCACAAGTAAAAAGCCTGTCAATACTAACAACAAAACGCTAATCGCCGAATTAACTCTCTCCATTATTATTACACATAAATCAAGTTTTTGGAGTAAGACTTTACAAAAATTTCATAAATTTTATCAAAACCTTTGTCAGCCGTTTAAGTTTGGGTAGAGGCTAGTAATTCAAGCTGATAACTGATGGTTATCAAGAAAATCCTGACTACAATCCTTGACATCACCGGGAGCATCCCAATGAAAGAAAAAATAAACGTGGCCACTGCGAAAACTCTCTTACACTCTCTTGCCTTTGTGTCCTTTGCGTCCTTTGCGGTTCAATCATATCAGACCCTGGGATAATTGTCTGTTGTTAGATAAAAATAAACTTACACATTTGGGATGCTCCCGACATCATCAAGCCTACAACAAATCAATTAGTTTAAACTCGCTTTTCCAAGTATTGCCCAATCATCAACTGCTCACCAGCACGGGAAACAATACTTTGTCGGGTGCGATATTTATCACCGATGAGTTTAATTTCTTCCTCAAATACAGAATTATTGTACTCAGTTCGCAAACACAGAGTTTTCAGACTGGGGAAATAATATTGTGCTGTGACTGGTTTAGTAGTGGCAAAACCGCGATCGCGATACAAAATATTTCCCCAAGCACCAAACACAGTCACACCACTAGCTTCTTTTTTAGCGTTGTGTAAATCTGTACTTTCCCAAGTAACTTTTGCACCACAAGTTAAGCTTTCTAAATCCTGCAAATCATGTAACTGAGCCAGCTTTTGCAATTCATCATCCCCTTGTTGCAAAAAATGAATGGTAATAATACTTACCATTTCCTTGGTTTCTCCTTCGGGTAAAGTGTAATAGCGTCTTTCAGAGCGCCATTCACCTACAGAAGCTTGGAAAAACTCAGCAATTTGCTGTTCATCAGCAGTTAGGGCAATTTTCAGCAGTAATGTCACTTGTTACTTTCCTCACCTAAAAGTCAATGTGTTGCTTTGGTGGTTACACCTGCAATATTCTATCTGGGATATAAAAGCAAGCTTTGTTTAATATTCTTAATATATACACAAAAACCTGAAAAATACCAGTTCGTTTGGCACATTTTTCATAAATGGCTGGGTAATGAAAAACTCCCAGGAATAAATCATGACTAATTTCCTATTACTTATTGGTGGCAAAATCTTTATACTAACTTTATAATTTTTAGGATTGTCAGCAATTCTATACATCAATATCCATAGGATATGGTGAAAATTCTGTCAGTTTTATTGAGGAAAAAAAGTTATTTGGAATACATAAATAAATAGCTGAATTTTGATTGCTATTTTTGATTATTCATACCTATTCCAAAGTATTGGCTAATAAATGGCTGTAAGAGTGCAAATACTGCCCAAGTGGAGAAAAATTCATGGTTTTGGACCCAAATAAGTCACAAAAACAGGTGAAAACATCAACTCCTATAGTTGTCAGCCCAGTGATCAATAAGCTGATGAATAAGCATAATTTATTCATATTCTGTCTGCTGTTACTGGGATTACTAACAACCAGTTGTGGTTCATTACCAAAAGAATCAGCAGAAGCCCAATCGAAGCGGACTGGTGGTGGAGAAAGAGCAAATAGAGAAACATCTGTAGATATAGCGATCGCCCGCACACAAGAACTGCGTCCCCCAGCGGACTATATTGGTAACACCACCCCATATCGGACAGTATCAGTGCGATCGCAAGTAGAAGGAAGACTGATATCCTTAAATATGGATGTTGGCGATACAGTCAAACAAGGGCAAATCATCGGCCAGTTAGATGATGTTCTATTGATCACAGCATTACAGCAAGCAGAAGCAGAACTAGCAACCAGCCAATCAGAAGTAGCCAGGGCAATGACCCAAGTAAGTAACGCTCAAACGGAAGTAGAAAAAGCAAAGTTAGAACTCATCCAAGCCCAATCAGACTCCCAAAGACAGCAACAATTATTCAAAGAAGGAGCAATTTCCGAACAAGCAGCCCAACAAGCTCGCACCAAAGCCCAAACAACCCAAAAAGCCCTACAAGCCACTATTGAAAGAGTCCGTACAGAAAAACAAGCCGTAGCAGCCGCCCAAGGTAGAGTATTTGCCCAACAAGCAGTAGTCAAAGCCGCCAAAGAACGCCGTTCCTACTCCCGTTTAATCTCCCCCATCACCGGCGTAGTTACAGAAAAAGTCACAGAACCCGGTAATCTCCTACAACCAGGAAGCGAAGTCTTAAAAATTGCTGACTTGAGTCGAATTAAAGTAGTAGTTCAAGTTTCTGAATTAGAACTAGCAAAAATTCAAGTAGGGCAATCTGTACAAGTGCGTTTAGATGCCTTCCCCGATCAAAACATCATTGGTAGAGTAGCGCGTATTTCTCCATCTGCTGATCCTACAGCCCGTTTAGTACCCATAGAAGTAGTCATTCCCAACAGTGGCGGGAAAATAGGTAGCGGACTACTAACAAGAGTGAATTTTACCACTCAGACACCACAGCGAGTAGTAGTATCACAAACAGCAATTAATAGCAAAGACAAAGAAACATCAGCAGAAATGAACAACGGCACAATTTTTGTTGTTCAAGAAACTGACGGTAAAACCAAGGTAAAAGAAAAATCGGTAACATTGGGTAAAAAAGTTGATGGTAACGTCGAAATTCTTTCAGGGTTACAACCAGGAGAAAGTTATATTGTTCGCAGTAGTAAGCCATTAAAAGATGGTGAAGTTGTCAAATTATCAATTTTGTCAGAAAAAGATTTAAACAAACCGCAAAGAAAGAACTTGTAAATTTTTTTAGCAGTTTCAACTCTGTCACCTGTCACCTGTCACCTGTCACCTATCACCTGCTATAAAGATGCAAATCACAAACAACAAAGGCTTTAGTATCAGCGCCATTTCTATCCGTCAGCATATTGGTACATTGATGCTGACCTTAGCAGTAATTGTCATTGGTTTATTTTTCATTATTCGTTTACCTGTAGATTTACTGCCATCTATTACCTATCCTCGTATTGGTGTGATAATAGAAGCACCGGGAATTTCTCCAGAAGTAGCAGTTGATGAAATTACAAAACCACTAGAAGAAGCTTTTTCAGCCACAGAAGGAGTAATTCAAGTTTTTTCCCAGACTCGTGAAGGTCAAGTCAGTTTAAATTTATATTTTCAACCAGGGGGAAATATTGATCAAGCACTAAATGATGCTACCGCTACTTTTAACCGAGCGAGAAATAGATTACCAGACACCATAGAAGAACCACGAATCTTTAAATTCGACCCTTCCCAACTACCTGTTTATGAATTTGCGCTCACTTCACCTACACTGAAAAATGTTGATTTGCGCGTTTTTGCCGAAGAAGAATTAGCCCGTGAATTAGGTGTAGTACCAGGAGTTGCAGTTGTAGATGTATCAGGAGGAGTGCAAGAAGAAGTTAGAGTAAATATAGATTTAGATCGTCTCCAAGCTATTGGTGTCGGTTTGACTGATGTGTTAAACGAACTGCAAAATCGTAATCAAGATATATCTGGGGGAAGAATTTTAGGAGCCAATTCTGAACCGTTAACCCGGACAGTGGGACGCTTCAAAAATGCAGAAGAAATTAATAATATTTCCTTTGAAGTATCTGCACCTAATTCAAATATCAAAAATCGTGTTTATTTGCGTGACTTTGCCCAAGTTATTGACGGATCAGAAAAACAAAGATTGTACGTTTTACTCAATGGTCAAGAAGCAGTAAAAGTCAGCATTCAAAAACAAGCAGATGCTAATACTGTCAACGTTGTTGATGGAGTTAAAAAAAGATTACAAGAACTGAAAGAAGCGGGTGTTATTCCTGCGGAAGCAACTCTCACAGGAACTTTAGATGAGTCAATATTTATTCGTAATTCCTTAGCTAATGTGACTTCTTCTGGTTTAATTGGTTCAGGTTTAGCAGCGATCGCTGTATTACTGTTTCTTGGTTCTTTACGGCAAACATTCATTATTGTTCTATCTATACCTTTAGCCACATTAGCAGCTATTATTATGATGGGAATGTTCGGCTTATCCCTGAATATTTTTAGCTTAGGTGGTTTAGCATTAGGAGTGGGAATTGTGGTTGATAATTCCATCGTCATGTTAGAAAATATTGCCGCAGGAATTAATCAAACTAAACTACAAAATCACACATCAGAATTATCAACATCAGCAATTATTCAACAAGCAGAAAAAAGTAGTCGAGAAGTTGAATCAGCTTTACTTGCTTCTACCAGTACAAACTTAGTTGCAGTATTACCATTTTTGCTGATAGGGGGTTTTATATCATTACTATTTAATGAATTAATTCTCACGATTAGTTTTGCAGTAGCAGCTTCAATTTTAATTGCTGTTACTGTTGTTCCCATGTTGACATCACGATTATTAGCTTTACCCTTTTCTAGTTCTTTAAATAATTTTTGGTTTTTCCGGGAATTTAATCGTCGTTTTGATGGAGCAACAAGATTATATAGCAGTTTCCTATCTGGAATATTGCGTTGGCGGTTATTAACAATTGCGATCGCTATCATTTTCTTTGGTGCTGGTAGTGTGTGGATGTCTCCCCAAATTCCCCAAGAAATTCTTCCTCAAATAAACACCGGACAAGCTAGTTTATTTGCTCAATTTCCCCCCGGTACACCATTAGAAACTAACCAAAAAGTTATGCAAGTTGTAGATGACATTTTGCGTCAGCAACCAGAAACAGAATATGTCTTTTCTACAGTTGGTGGTTTTCTGTTTGGTGGTAATAGTAATCCTAATCCTTTGCGAAGTTCTAGTACCATTACCCTCAAACCAAACTCAGATATAGAGACTTATATTGAGCGTGTAACTAAAGAATTTAGCAAACTGAATTTAGTAGATATTCGACTGCGTTTAGCACCTGGAAGAGTGCGGGGTTTATTTCTTAATAACTCTCCTATTCGTGGTGCTGATGTTGATATAATTTTGCAGGGAAATGATACCAATACTTTAGAAAAAGCAGGACGAGAACTACTAGCAACTTTAGACGAGAAAATTACTTCAGTCAGATTCCGTCCAGATACAGATCCACGTCAACCTGAAATTCAGATTGTACCTGACTGGGAACGAGTGGCCAATGTGGGTTTAAATACTCAAGATATTGGCGAAACAATTAAAACCGCAATTACAGGTACTGTACCCACCCAATTACAACGCAATAACCGCTTGGTAGATGTGCGAGTAGAATTAAATGAAGAAGCGGTAAAAACAACTTCTCAGCTAGAAAGATTACCCTTATTTGTAGAAGGTAATCAACAAATTAGATTGAGTGATGTAGCGACAATTGTTGAAGGAAAAGCACCCGGAGAAATTCAAAGAATTAACCAGCGTCAAGTCTTTTTAATTGCAGGTAATTTAGCAGAAGGAGCAAGTTTGGGTCAAGCATTAGAGCAAGTAGATGAAGTAATTAAAAATGCCAATTTCCCTGAAGGTGTAAGTCCTTTACCCAGTGCAGCAGCAGAATCAAATCAACAATTACAAAACTCGTTGCAACTTCTAGGAGGGTTAGCAATATTTTTAGTTTTTGTAGTGATGGCTGTACAATATAATTCTCTTGTTGATCCTTTAGTAATTCTGTTTACTATTCCTCTTGCTTTAGCTGGGGGGATTTTTGGACTTTACATCACCGAAACTGCCATTGGTGCAACAGTAATTGTGGGTGCAGTTTTATTAGTAGGTATTGTGGTAAATAACGCCATTATCATGGTAGAATTAGCAAATCAAATTCAGGAACGCGAACAAGTTGATCGTCGCACCGCAATTTTAAAAGCTGCACCTCAACGTTTACGTCCGATTTTAATGACAACAATTACCACAGTTTTAGGGATGTTTCCCCTAGCTTTAGGAGTTGGGGAAGGTTCAGAATTTCTGCAACCATTAGGTGTAGTAGTCTTTTCCGGCTTGTCTTTAGCAACACTGCTCACCTTGTTTATTATTCCTTGTTTTTACACTCTATTGCATGATTTAATTGGTGGCAGTTGGGCAAAACCAGTATTTATCAAGTTGCGGATCTGGAAAAAAAATTTCAAGAAAGCATAATTCGTAATTTGTAGGAGAGAAAATATCCCCGATCTCTTTAAGAAGTCAGGGATCTAAATTTAACCCACATTCCGCACCCTAAACTGTCACACGACGAAGATTGGTCGTTTGGGGATTTGAGATTGGCGAACTGCTTGCAGCAGCGCTTCGCTATCGCCATCTAAGATTTCGACCTTTTTGTATCAAAATTATCCTCAACTTGGCTTAAAAACCGAAATTACCGATTGTGACACTGGGGGTGCGGAATGTGGGATTTAATGCAGTAGTTTGTAAGTAGGTCAACATAATTAAACGTAAAATAGGAAGTGGATAGATCCCCGACTTCTTTAACAAGTCGGGGATCTGGGTATTACGTTTTTTTAGGTTGAGTTACTTAAGCATTCAAATTCTTGCTGACTGCTGAATGATTACACTAATTCTTGATACACGGCTAAAGTTTCTTGATGCACACGGGTAACATTGAGAGATTCTAAATTTTTCTGTGCGCGATATTTCCACATTTTCAAAGTATCTGCGTTACTTAATAAATTTGCTAATGCTTCAGCTAAAGCTAGACTATTTTGAGCAGGAACTAAAAGCCCAGCTTGTCCATGATCCAAAGCTTCTGGGATACCGTCTACCTGTGTAGCGACAATAGCAGTACCAGCTTCTCTAGCTTCTGAAATTACTAAAGGACATGGATCACGGTGAGAAGCAAGGACAAAAATATCACAAGCTAGAAGGTAGCGTTGCGGTTGTGGTTGAAAACCTTCAAAATGAATACGATCAGCTACGGTAGTTGATTTTGCTTGTTCTTCAAATATCTCTCTATCTGGACCATTTCCCACTAAATAAAGATGTGCTGTAGGAAAGTCTAAGGCAATTTTCTCAAAAGCAGTAATTAACTCAGTGATACCTTTACGTTTATACATTCCTGCTACAGTAGCGATCGCTGGATGTTGTAATTTTAAAGGTTGATAATCTGATATGTTACCAGTTCGTGGACTTCCCAAAGTTCCATTGCGTACTACCCGCAATTTATTTTCAGGTATACCACGTCGCACCATCGAAATTTGCACAGCTTTACTAACAGCTATTACCCTTTCAGATAAACCCATCAATAAACTAGCACTCTGGAATTCATTGTGTACAGTGGAAACTAAAGTATACTGATTTCTGAATTTCAAAATTCTTGCTAAAACTATTCCCGTCATCATGTGGGCATGAAGAATATCTGGATGGAATTCTTGCACAATTTTTCGATAACCCACGGCAGCTTTGAGAATATTTATCGGTTGGCGATTCTGGTCTAATTTGTAGTGTTTAACACCAAATTTTTCCAATAATGTTTCATATTCTCCTCCACCGGAAATTACTGCTACATCATATCCAGTTTTTGCTTGTAAACAAGCCAGATCCACAGCCACATTAACGATTCCATTTCCAATTTTCTGAACGTGATTTAATATGTGTATAATCCTCATGAGCTTAAAAAATATTCAAATTTGACAGTTTTTTTTACACTGTGGGAGACAGCAGGAAAAGGAAACACAATAAACTCAATATCAATCCAGCATAGAGAATTCAAAAATCAATCTGAATTCATCAATAAAACAGGCTTAATGTTCCGCTTTTAATCTAAATTCTGTAATTCATGTCGCCACAATATATGAACAATACTATTTCTAGTGTTGATGCTCTGTTGTTTATAATTTTTATGTTCTGAACAGCGATATTTCTTCTCAACGATATACAGCATCATAAGATTTTTTATCTTTCCCCAGAAATATATTTTGATTAAATGCAAATTTCAGAGGATGTTTAAAAAAATGTGTTGCAATTCTAGATATTTTCTGCAAATAATGTCTCAAATTTACAAGGGGTCAGTAGGAGGCAGGGAAAGAAAAATTAATTTTTTTCTCCTGATAGGGCAGCTTGGCATCAGCCATACTTCTGATAGTGGAGCTTGGCTTAAGCCTGACTTCTGCCTTCTGACTGCTGACTCCCAGAAATTCTCACCAGGAACTTACATTAAATATCTGGACTATCAGGCAGTTATAGATTTATGATTGATGATCGTGGGTTTTTTTCAAAAAATAACTAGAATATGAACGTGCAAGAAGTAATCCGCTCTATAGAAGCGGAACACCTAAAATCCGATCTACCCGAAATTTATGTAGGTGATACAGTGCGGGTAGGAGTGAAAATTAAAGAAGGCGATAAATACCGAGTCCAACCATACGAGGGAGTGGTAATAGGTAAACGCAATGGCGGAATTAACGAAACAATTACCGTGCGTCGTGTATTTCAAGGTGTAGGCGTTGAGCGAGTATTTTTGCTGCACTCACCCCGCATTGATAACATCAAAGTAGTGCGTCGTGGTAAAGTCAGACGCGCTAAACTATACTACTTGCGTCAATTATCTGGTAAAGCTACCCGGATTAAACAACGGTTTGACCGCGCCCTGTGATGCAGTTAGTCCTGGGAAAAAACCAGGAAACTCAAGCCAAAAGCGGCATCTGCCGCTGACTTGACTTTCTGAAAAAATTAAGTTACACTAAAAAAGGAATTGTGTTAAACTAAAAAAAGTTCAGCGCAATCCCTGAAACAAAGATAGCTTGTGC
Source organism: Sphaerospermopsis kisseleviana CS-549 (assembly GCF_028329225.1). Taxonomy (NCBI): domain Bacteria; kingdom Bacillati; phylum Cyanobacteriota; class Cyanophyceae; order Nostocales; family Aphanizomenonaceae; genus Sphaerospermopsis; species Sphaerospermopsis kisseleviana. The sequence goes on from NZ_JAQMTI010000042.1 coordinate 11,636, forward strand.
GCTCTTAGTTCAGTTGGTAGAACGCAGGTCTCCAAAACCTGATGTCGGGGGTTCAAGTCCTCCAGGGCGCGCTCAAAAGCAAAAAATATAGCCCGAAACAAAAACGCATCTGCTAAAATAGCAGCCAGCGTTGATTATTTCGGGTCTAATTATTTTTTACTGATAGCTGAATTTGTTTACTGTAAATTGGGTCGAAGCTGTGAATAATTGTCAGCCTTGGTGCAAAATAACAAGGTGAAACGATGTAAGAAACGGGGGGTATAACGACCGTGGCCAAAAAAAACGAAGCAGAAATGCCAGAAGCAGGCAATGGTTTTAGCTTAAACAACTTCTTCCAAGGAACAAAAGAAGAACTGGACAAAGTAGTTTGGCCAAGTCGGAAGCAGTTGGTGAGTGAATCAGCAGCTGTGTTATTAATGGTGACACTTTCCGCGTCTTTGATATATTTGGTCGATGGATTGTTTGCTTGGGCAGCAAAACAGGTATTCTGATGACTTCTGCAACAGACGAACCACGGGATTTGCAGACAGAGGAAGCACTAGGAACAGCGCAAAAAGAAGCCCGCTGGTATGCAGTGCAAGTAGCCTCTGGCTGTGAGAAGCGCGTGAAAACAAATTTAGAGCAACGTATCCAAACTTTTGATGTAGCTGATAAAATTATCCAAGTGGAAATACCCCATACACCAACGGTAAAGATCCGCAAAGACGGGAAACGTCAGCCATCAGAAGAGAAGGTTTTTCCGGGTTATGTTTTAGTTCGGATGGTAATGAGTGACGATACATGGCAAGTGGTAAGAAACACAACCCATGTAATTAACTTTGTCGGTGCAGAGCAAAAACGAGGCAGCGGCCGTGGTCGTGGTCACGTCAAGCCAGTACCTTTAAGTCATTCAGAAGTAGAACGTATATTCAAACAAACGACAGAACAAGAACCAGTAGTCAAAATTGATATGGCTACAGGTGATAAGATAATGGTGCTTTCTGGTCCGTTCAAGGATTTTGAAGGCGAGGTGATCGAAGTTTCGCCAGAACGGAGTAAACTAAAAGCTCTACTCTCGATTTTCGGACGAGATACACCAGTAGAATTGGAATTTAATCAGGTACAAAAACAGAGCTAAATCCAAATGGCGAAGAAAGTAGTAGCGGTCATTAAATTGGCCTTAAACGCTGGAAAAGCCAACCCAGCACCACCAGTTGGTCCCGCACTGGGTCAACATGGTGTTAACATCATGATGTTCTGCAAAGAGTACAACGCTAAAACAGCAGACCAAGCTGGAATGGTGATTCCTGTAGAAATTTCCGTGTTTGAAGACCGGAGTTTTACATTTGTACTCAAAACACCCCCAGCATCAGTTTTAATTCGCAAGGCAGCGAAAATTGAACGCGGTTCTGAACAACCCAACAAGAAAAAAGTTGGCAGTATTACCAAAGCGCAGTTACGGGAAATCGCCCAAACTAAACTGCCTGACCTCAATGCTAACGACATTGATGCAGCAATGAATATTGTGGCTGGAACAGCCAAAAACATGGGTGTTACCATCACAGATTAATAGGTGACAGGTGACAGGTGACAGGTGACAGTAAAAAAGAGTAATGAAACCTGATAACTAGCAGCCGACCTATAACAAAATCTAAAATCCAAAATCTAAAATCTAAAATTGTATCGGGGGAGAAGTGAGAAACTTCGAGAACACCCCAGGAGCAAAAAATGGGCAAGAAAATATCACGCCGTTTACAGGCGTTGCTAGAAAAAGTAGAAGATAGGGATTACGCTCCCTTAGATGCGTTAGCTCTGTTAAAAGAAACAGCAACAGCAAAATTTCCCGAAGCCGCAGAAGCGCATATCCGGCTAGGGATTGACCCCAAGTATACAGACCAACAACTGCGGACAACGGTAGCACTGCCCAAAGGTACGGGTCAGGTAGTGCGTGTAGCAGTAATCGCCAGAGGCGAAAAAGTAACAGAAGCCACTAATGCTGGTGCGGATATCGCTGGTTCTGAAGAACTGATTGACGAGATTCAGAAAGGCATGATGGACTTTGACAAACTCATTGCTACTCCTGATGTAATGCCACAGGTAGCAAAACTGGGTAAATTGCTTGGTCCTCGTGGCTTGATGCCATCACCCAAAGGTGGTACAGTAACATTTGACGTTGCCAGTGCGATCGCCGAATTTAAAGCTGGTAAATTAGAATTTCGTGCTGATCGGACAGGCATTGTTCATGTTATGTTTGGTAAAGCATCATTTACCCCTGAAGATTTGTTAGTCAACCTCAAAGCATTGCAAGAAACAATTGACCGTAACCGTCCTTCAGGAGCAAAAGGCCGTTATTGGCGTACATTCTACGTCTCTGCTACAATGGGTCCTTCAATTAAAGTTGATATCAACGCCCTCAGAGATTTAAAAGTAACTGACGCTGCATAATTAGGTAATTGGTAATGGGTAATTGGGAATAGGTGAATATAAACCAATGACCAATGACTAAATACCAATGACCCTGAAACGAGACGCAAGCCCCTGACTTTTAGACATGGGGATAAGTCGATAGCGACCTTAGTCGCATTAAAACGATTGACTGGCTTTAGCCACAGTGGTATAATAGTGAAAAAGTGAGTAAAAAAACCATCTACGTGAAGAAACATCCTAGTGCGGAGAAATCCCGGCAACGGACATATCCAACTTGATTTGGAATAGTTAAAGGGCAAATAATGGCAGGATGTTGAGCGTACCTAACTGGCATTGTGATGGACTCACCAAAGCAAAA
>NZ_JAQMTI010000043.1:0-41568 GCF_028329225.1 Sphaerospermopsis kisseleviana CS-549
TGGTGACTGGTGACTGGTGACTGGTGACTGGGAAAAATATTAATTCTTCTTCCTGAACTCCCAAACTACTGAACTACTGAACTACTGAACTCCTTATGTACCTCACGCGATCGCCAATACAGAAACAAAAACCTCCTGCTTTCTCTCTCAAGTTGCCTTTTGTCAGGGAAAATCAGGGTAGTTATCATGTTCAGTCATCTTTACCAGGATGTCCAAAAATGCCTGTATCTTTGCAAATGCGGGGATATCAGCGTCAAGCTATTACTAGCTGGTTTGCTAATAATGGCAGAGGGACTTTAAAAATGGCTACTGGTAGTGGGAAAACGATTACTGCTTTGGCGATCGCCTGTGAATTATACCAACAAATAGGTTTACAAGTCTTGTTGGTGGTGTGTCCTTACCGTCATTTGGTTAGTCAATGGGGTAGAGAATGTGAGAAATTTAACTTACAACCAATTTTGGCTTTCGAGAATTTACGCACTTGGCAAAGTCAACTTTCAACGCAATTATATAATCTGCGTTCCGGTTCTCAAAATTTCGTCACTGTCATCACCACTAACTCGACTTTAATTAGTGAGGGGTTGCAATCTCAACTTAAATATTTTACACCTAAAACTTTAATTATTGGTGATGAAGCGCATAATTTAGGCGCACCCAGGTTAGAAGAAAGTTTACCTCGGAATATCGGTTTACGTCTCGCTTTGTCTGCTACCCCAGAAAGATATTTTGATGATGGAGGTACGGAGTCTTTATTTGATTATTTTGGTTCTGTTTTACAACCGGAGTTTAGTTTGCAGAATGCCATAAATCAAGGTGCTTTAGTTCATTATCTATATTATCCTCTTCTAGTGGAATTAACGGAAATTGAAAGTATTAATTATTTGAAGTTGACTAAAAGAATAGGGCGATCGCTACAATATAGAGAACGAGAAGAAGGGGGTATCGACGATTTTGAAAATATTGAAGATATTAAATCCTTATTAATAAAACGTTCTAGGTTAGTAGGTGCAGCAGAAAATAAATTAGTAACTTTGAAAGAATTAATGTTAAATCGTCTGGATACCAGCCATACTTTATTTTATTGTAGCGATGGTTCACAGGAAAGCGGACACCGTTCATCTTTGCGTCAGTTGAAGGAAGTAGCGAGAATTTTAGGAGGAGAGTTAGGTTACAAAGTCAGCACCTACACCGCACATACTTCTTTACAAGAACGGGAAATTTTAAGAGAACAATTTGAAAGCGGAGAATTACAAGGTTTAGTTGCTATTCGTTGTTTAGATGAAGGTGTGGATATTCCCGCTATTCAAACTGCGGTGATTTTATCAAGTTCTGGGAATCCCCGTCAATTTATCCAGCGTCGTGGTAGGGTTTTACGTCCCCATCCTGGTAAGGATAGAGCGACGATTTTTGATATGATTGTTTTACCTCCTGATTTGGATCGAGAAGCAATAGAGGTGGAACGCAATTTGTTAAGAAAAGAGTTAAGAAGGTTTGTGGAATTTGCGGATTTAGCGGATAATGCAGGAGAAGCAAGGATGAAATTATTAGATTTGCAAAAGCGTTACGGATTATTGGATATTTAGGTGAATTGAGTTAATCCCAAATAAAGCCAAAAACCTGATAAATAAAGAGTTTCAGGGTAAGAAAAAAGGAACAAGGTGCATTTAGTCTGGGTAGAGTCATGACTAAATTGCCTCATACTTCTTTAACTTCTATTGCTATTTCCTTTTTGGTTATGAATCTTTCTACCCTGTTATCATGGCTTTTTTGGGGATTTTTTTGTCAATTTTTCAGAATTACGTCTTTTTTCCGTTGTCGGAAACGCTATAGAATTTATGATATTTTAATGATATTGATGTTTAGGCGAAAACTATTTGCCATTAATGAAAACAGACTCAATTTTTTATCAAATATTTCAAACTTTACCCACTGTTCTATTTGAATTATTAGGAGAATCTCCAGCAAAGGCCAGTGGTTATAAGTTTGATTCAGTGGAGATTAAGGAGTTAGCATTTCGTTTTGATGGTTTATTTCTCCCACCTGTTGATGAAGATAAACTGATTTATTTTGTAGAGGTGCAATTTCAGCAACGTGATAATTTTTACTGGGACTTGTTTGGGGAGATATTTCTGTATTTGAAGTTGTATCGTCCTCAACAAAATTGGTGTGCAGTGGCGATATTTCCCAATCGTAGCACTGATACAGCAGAACCGATTCAGTATCAAGAGTTATTTCATCGGGGTAGAATATCACGGATATACTTAGATGAGTTAGGGGAAAAAACTGGTGATTCTGTGGGTTTAGGAATGCTAGAATTGATAGTAGCACAACAAGAACAAATCAGGGATAAAGTAGTTCAACTGAAAGAACAAGTACGGGTATCTTTAGCAGAACCAATGATCCAGGAAAAGGTTTTAGAATTGGTAGATAAGATACTGGTGTACAAGTTTCCCTATTTAAGTAGTCAGGAGTTAGAAGCTATGTTTGGACTGGATGAATTGAAGCAAACACGGTATTTTCAAGATGTGAAGGAAGAGGGTAAAGCGGAAGGTAAGTTAGAAGGTAAGTTAGAAGGTAAGTTAGAAGGTAAGTTAGAGATGATACCTTTGTTGTTACGTTTGGGTTTAAGTGTGGAGGCGATCGCTTCTGAGTTGAATTTAGATATAGAGTTAATTAGATCAAGGATATCGGATAATAAGCAATCAATGGATGTTAAAGAAGTAAAAGATTCATGAGATATTTGATTTTTAGTTTAGGGTATTTAACATAAAATTATATGTGGATAAATACCCGATCTTTTCAAGAAGTCGTGTATCTGGATGTCAAGTTGTTTTATTCAGAAATTGCTTGAGTTGCTATTCAGATCATGGAGCTATAATTTCTAAAGTTGGGAAATATGTACGGTAACGATTGACATCTCTAGTTAAAAGTATCATATTTGCAATTGCAGCATGAGCGCCTATATAAAAGTCGGGTAAAGGTGATCTTTTAGTTCCTCCTTGTTGACGATATTTGGCAAAGCATTTTCCAGCTAAAAATGCTGCTTCCCAAGGTAATTCTAAACGATGAAAAACATTGAGAGGTAATACAGCTTCTAATTCTTCAATTTTTTGAAAACCAATGGAAATTTCTGCATAAATAATGGGGTTAATATTTAGTTGAGTTTGTTCAGCATATTCAGTTAATTTATTAGATGACCACTCAAAACAATTTGGATCTTCTGTGACAATATCGAGAATTATGTTGCTATCAACCAGTATTTCTTTCATTAATCTTGTCTCGTTAGTGCCATAATTTCATCGGTGGTCATTTGGACTGTAGCTTTACCTCGCATTATTTCTATCAGATTTTTACCGGGAGTGGGTTTAATTTTGGATTTTTTTATGTAAACTGCATCTCCGATGATTTCAAATTCTACTTCTGTGTTGGGTGTTAATCCCAATCTTTCTCGTATTTCTACGGGAATAGTTACTTGTCCTTTGGATGTGATTTTCATATTTTTATTGTCAGGTAAGAATTTTCTTACTTTTAGTATTACATATTTCCGAATCATCGGCAATAAATTATGCTTTGAGTATTTTCTGGAAATTTTTAAACTCATCCTAAATATATTGCTTTAATATTTCAACTGTAGCCATTCCTGTTTTTTCCCAACTAAATTGATCTGCTCTTTTTATCCCTTGTTCTGAAAGTTTTTTTCTAGTTTCTGCATCATTAATAATAGTTTGCATTGCTGCTGTAATTTCTTGTATGTTATAGGGATTAATTAAAATTGCCGCATCTCCTGTAACTTCTGGAAGGGAGGAAATATTAGAAGTGATAACTGGAGTACCACAGGCCATTGCTTCTAATACTGGTAAACCAAAACCTTCCCACAAACTGGGGAAAACTAAAGCAAGTGCTTGATTTATAATGGTTGGTAATTCGTTGTAAGGTACGTAGTTAAGGAATTTGACTAAATGATTTATTTCTAATTCTTGAACTTGTTTTTCTAATAATGGGGTGTAACGTTTATCTGTTGGTCCAACTAACCATAGTTCATAGTCATTTCTGTTAGAAAGTATGGAAAATGCAGTTATTAAACGTTGTAAATTTTTATAAGGATGTTGACGGCCGATGTATAAGAAATAGTTTTTAGTGGGGAGGTTGAGAAATTGGAAATGAGAGTGATCGCACGCTAGGGGAATTGGTGTTATTTTATTACTTGAGATTTGGTAAAATTTGGTGATATCGTTAGCTGTTGCTTCAGAGTTACAAATAATATGTTGTGCTTGGTTGAGGACTTGGGGGGTATAGTAACGGTGATATGGTGTTAGAGGTGAAAAGGGTTTGGGAAAGCGTAATGGGATCATGTCGTGTGACATGACGATAAAGCGACAGTTTTTGTATAGTGGTGCTTCAGGGATGGGGGAGAATAGCAGGGTAGATTTAAGGTTTGTGTATATTTTGGGTAGTTGGAATTGTGTCCAGATGAGACGGTTTAAATGTCCCTTAATACCGTCAGCGGGTGTAAGATTGTTGGGGATGGTGTAGCAGTTGAATTCAGGGTAATTTTGCGCTGTTAATAGGGTAGGTTGGAGATGTTTTAAATATGGTAACAGATTTAAAGCATAGTTGCTGATGCCGGTTGGTTGGGAGAAGATAATGGCTAAATTTAGGATTAATTGATGACAGGATGAATTATTTAGTGTGTTCATTAACCAATCCTTCTATTTATCAAGATTATTATTTATATCTCAATACTAACTTAACAATCTCCCAAGAATAAGAATTTGATGTAATCACAAATTCATATAAAAATTTTGTGAAAAGGTAAACTCGTAAAATCAATCTTTCCCACAGAGGACGATGCTTTTTATAGTAATATATTTGGCTGAGTCTATATTCTACAACCATTTTATTGGCAATCTTGTTTACAGAATGTCCTCGAATATGAATTAAAGATACTTGGGGTGTATATAAAATTTTATAACCTTTATTTTTGACTCTTTGACATAAATCAGACTCTTCAAAATACATGAAAAAATTTTCATCAAAACCACCCAGTGAATGAAATAAATCTGCACGAATAAAAAGTGCTGCACCTACAACAATATCGACTTCTTTAATTTGTTTAAAATCCTTTTCTAAACGATTTAATTTATTTGTCGATTGAGCATAATTGTGTAATTTTTTAGCTTCTATTTCACCTTTAATACTGATTTTTGGTGAAAACGAGATTTGAAAACTGCCATCTGGAAATAAAAGTTTAGGTCCTATAATTCCTACTTCTGGATTTTCTTCCATTAAATTAATCAGATGTGGCAATATGTTACTGGTAATTATGGTATCGGTATTTAATAAAAATAAAAATTCTCCTTTAGCTACTTTTGCACCAGCATTATTTCCTGCTCCAAATCCGCGATTTACTGGTAATCTAACTAGGTGAATATCAGGAAAATTTTTAGCTACAAAATCTGGACTAAAATCTTCAGAAGCATTGTCAACTACAATTACTTCTGAATTATCCTTGGTGAAAAATTTAGATATAGAATTTAAACAATCTGGCAAAACCTCAGCACCATTATAGTTAACTAAAATAATTGATACTTTTTTCGTCATTTTCTCTTGTTGTAATGTTTGTTAATTTTTAATGAATATGATTTGATGATTTTTTTCAAATCAAATATGATTTTTAATACCCAAATTTTTAATGCTATACCTTCAGAATTATAACCCATTAATAAACTTTTACCAAATAATTTTAATATATTCACACCAAAATCCAGTTTCTTATCATCAAAAGGATTAGACCAATTTTCATCATCTAGCTCTTGCTGAAAACGCTCATAAAAAGCTTGACTAAAGTTGCGATGAACTAAATAGCTATTACCAGTAATTTTAAAATTTTTACTTATCCATGCTGATAACTCAGGATAAATTTTACCTGCATCGCGCGTAACTCCGACATTATTTAAACCATGAATTCTATAGCTAACTAAAGGTTGGTGAATATGAACAATTTTGCCTTTCTGCGCTGCAACTAAAGCAATCCACCAATCATGATACCAGCTAATCTTTTCCTGTTCTGGAAATGGAAGTATTTCTTTAAGTAGAGAACTACAAAATAAGACAGAACATCCTGTTACTACATTACGAAGTAACAATAAATCTGTAGAGAATTTCTCAGGGTTTCTTCCTTCAAAATTCCAGGTAGAATCATGAATAATTTCATCATTACTATCTATCATTTGTAAATCTGAATGTACTAAAATTGCTTGTTCAGAACGCAATGTTTTTATTAAAATATTCAATTTTTCTGGATACCATATATCATCCTGATCTGCAAGTGCAATTGCTGTAATATTTCCATCTTCAAAACAATAATTTAAGCCTCTTTCAAAGTTGTAATAATGATGAAGGTTATGCTTGTGAAAATGACAAACAAAGCGCGAGTCTTTAGCAATTATTTCTTGAATAGCTATTTGGTATTCTGTTTGAGAACAATCATCAACAATATAACACACCCAGTTTTTATAATCTTGATTTTTAATTGATTGTATCTGTTTTTGTAAATATTCTAAATTTGGGTTGAAGGTTGCTAAAACAATAGCGATTTTTTCTGGGGACTGCATTTTAATAAGTTATTACTTTTTATGTTAAATATTGCGATTAGTGCATCATACAAACAAATACCGTAGATACTATGCCGTATTTTTCAAATAACTACCAAGTTTTTCCAAGTCTGCCAATAAAACCCTCAGCAGTACCAAGCAAACAAGCCCAAGCTTTTAATAGCTTCAAATCAGGCTCATAATTTATTATATGTTTAAAATGTTGTTTGACAACATTTAATCTATAAATTATTGTTTTATACAACATTTTTTTTGTAGCCAAGCGAGTTTCAAAAAAAGTATTATTCCTGCAACTATAATAGTAACGTAATGGTGAACAAGTGTATGTTAAAACCTCTTGTTTGCTTTTGGCTGACTTTAGTTTGCGAGTTGTACCCAAATTATGACTGAGAATTACTTCTTTTGCAATCACTATCTTATATCCTTTATTTCTAAAATTCATGCAATAAAAATAATCAACAGCATCTAAAAATAAATCTTCTCTTGGTAGTTCCACAGCTTTAGCTGCATTCATATATATTAAACTACCTGAAGTTATCAGAACATCACATTCATAAAAATCATCAGTCCCTTCAATATTTGATACTGGTTCAAATTTATATTCTTTAAATATTAAGCCGTGAATTTTACTTTGAGAATTTATATCTATCGGTAACGGAGCAATAATACCTATTGGAAATTCTTTATAAGATAACAAACTATATTTTATTAAAAGCTTTTCCAATAAAAATTCTTCTGGTTCGCTATCTTGATCAAATGTCCAAAGGAAATCATATCCTTTTTCTTTTGCCCAAATAACTCCGGCTTTTAAACCTCCTGCTACTCCTATATTCTCAGGGAAATGCTTGACTAATAAACCATGTTCAGGAAAGATAATTTGCTCAGGAGAATTATCAACTACAAATATCTCTTCAATTCGGTATGATTGGTTTTGTAACATATCCAAACATTTTTGTAGTGCCTTTATATCCTTATAGGCAGTTACATAAACACCAACTTTGTAGGTCATACATTTACCTTTTATTTATATAAACAACACTAATAAAATTAAATATCCACTTCATTACCTTTTGCTAAACCTAATAGTTGTTTTAATTTGAACCACTTATTTCTTATTTTCCAAAACTTACTTAAACGCATAGCTTCAATAGTTTTGTAAGCCTCATCTAACTCCTGTGATTGAAATAAATTCAATCTTGGTTTTATTTTTTGAGGTCTTCCAGCATAAACTTCATTACGCCAAGAACCAAATAGCCTATCTGATTGTGTATTCCTCTGTGCTATGTCAGAAAACTTATCATTAAAGTATCTAGACATATTTACTATAAACTTACCAGTTGTATTAATCATAGAAGATGAGTGTAGCCTATAAGAACTTAGGATTTCTGGAACTAACTTACAGGAATAACCATGATGGGCTAATTTCAACCATAAATCGTAATCTTCCCATCCAAACCAACCATACTCAACTAACTCAGTAGAATAACCTCCTATCTTAAGTAATATTTCCCTATTAAACATTGCCATAGCATCAATATAGGGGTCTTGAATTAAATTATCAACATTCCAATCTTTAGCAGAAACAACATCAAAATCCTGTTGAGTTATATTATCAAATCTTCTGATTTTTCCATATACACCAGCATAATTAAATGCGTTTATCTTTTGATAAAGAACAGATAAGCAATTGGGATAAATCCAATTATCTGCATCTAATATAAATACATAACTTGATCGTGCAACTTTCAAACCTACATTTCTTGCATCAGCTAGACCTGTATTTAAATATTTTTTAATTAAACAGATAGGTGTATTGGAATTGCTGAGATATTCTTCTACAATTTTTGCAGAATTGTCTGTTGAAGAGTCATCAACTACTAATACTTCAATATTGCCTGGTAAATTTTTTAAATTTGAATTAGAGACACTTTCTAAGCATTCATGTATATAGTCAGAATAATTATATAAAGTAATTATTACAGATACACAGGGACTTTCACAAAATTCATATTCAGAATTGTAGATAAGTTTCCAAGGTTGATGTCCCATATCTTCAAATACTTTGGCAGACTGTAATCGAGATATAGCCAATAATCTTTTTTCATCTAGCAATGAATCTCTTTCAGTTGGTTCATTTGTAACTTTTGATTGGAAAAATTCTGTGTTTATTCCGTTGCAACTGTTTTCCAAAAATGTAGCACTATTAGATGTGATAACATTAATACTTGCTGCATCTTTTGGCTTCCTTGCTTTAAGCTCAAATCCTGCACTAAACTTTTCTTGAAAAGATTGCTCTAAATTTAGCATTGACTCCCATAGCAGACCATTTCTTTTACTAGGATCAGCCCAAATTTCGCTCCAATTTTTAATTGTAGTTTTGGCTAACTTATTATAAATATCTGCACCATACTGTTGTTTTACTGAATAGAGTAATTCAGATGTCAACCATCCCAATGTGAAAGCAGGATTAAAATTTTCTGAAACTTGGCATATTTCTATGTCAAAATCAGAGAACCAATTAATTATGCCATATTTTGTGGCGTTATAGAAATGTATAGGTCCTTCATGTAAAGGCTGTAGAAAAGCTGTATGCAGGATTAATTTTCCACCAGGCTTTAAAACTCGAAAAATTTCTCTAGATGCTAATACTGGATTATGTAAATGTTCAAAAACATTAAAACAAACTACTGCATCAAATACTTCATCATTAAATGGTAAATTGTGTGCGTCTCCTACAACATCAGTATTTTTCCATATAGCATACTCTATTTCTATACATTTAGTAATTTCAGCTTTTGTTGCACCTGCTCCTATATTTAAGCTATAGCCATCTAACTTTTCTAACCAGTTAGTAATTTCTAATGGTAGCTGATTACTAACATGATTTACAGGCATTACTCTAACAGACTCAGGTTGTTCTAAAAAAATGGGTACTTCATTCAAGATAGAATATTTTGCCGAGCAATTGGTACACTCTAGATATTCTGGTTTAATTACTAAGTGAGGATTATTGCATTTTGTACATCTTAGTAATTCAACTATACTATTTAATTTTGTCTTGTTAAGCTGCATATTTGATTTAAAATTTTCCATCTCTAGAGTTTATTGAAATAGTTAAATGTCAGTTTTTCAATTAATTTCATTTAGTTGTATTTAATAATTATTAAATGGATTAAAACTCATAAATTTTTTAAAGGCAATCCAAGATTGCCTGATTTTCCAAAATTTACTGGATTCCATTGCTTTAATCATATTTTGATAGTAAATGTTTTGCTCTTCATGATTCTGTAAATTAATTTTTAAATCTTTTAATTCCGATTGAGTTTTTTGCACATATAGTGTAGTTTCAATTAATTCGTTTTGTTTTTCTTTTAAAGCATTTTGTAAGCTATTGATTTCTGATTGCAATTGATATTGCATACTTTCTGAGGATTCTTTTAATTCTTGTAATTTAAGTTGTGATTGTTGCAATTCTCCTTGAGTAATATCTAATTGAATTTTTAAAGTTTCCAAATCTATTACCAATTCAGAGTAATATTTAGTTAATTTAGAATATTTTTCTTTTAATAGAATGTATTTATTTTCTATGGATGAAGGTACTGCCTTAATAATAAATTGGAATGTATCTGCTTCTTCATCCTGCTCAACTTGTTCAATTACTTGATTATTAAATTTATTCTTGTCTATTAAAGGAATCCAGTTTGAACCAGAAAAAATGGGTAATTTAGTTCTTTCTAAAGTATGTACACAATATCCAGTTTCTTCAAACATATTTTCAGCTGTTTCGCGGGTGAAAAATCTTAGATGCGTATTGTCTAAAATACCTAATTCTGTGTAATCAAATTTACCCTGAAGTAGTGCTAAACGTATGGATCCATGAGCAATATTGGGAATTGAGGCTACGACATATCCCTGTGGCTTTAGAAAGCTATGAACTTCTTTCAAAACTCTCCAAGGATCACGCAGATGCTCTAACACATCTCCAAAAACAGCAATATCAAATTTTACATTTGGCAGTATTTCTGATAAAGAAACATAGTCCAAATCAGCTATAATAACACTTTCACAGTATTGATCAGCAACTTTAGCGGCTTGTGAATTAATTTCTACTCCTACTACTTGACATTCCCTCTTTGTAAGTAACCTGGCAAAATAACCAGTGGCACAACCAAAGTCAATAACATACTGTTTTTTTCCTATCAAAGTCAACATCTTTTTTAGGCTACTGTTAGGATCTAAATCTTCCTCATTTATATCATCAACCAAAGGATACTTTTTCTGTAAACTACTAATATTCATAAAATCAATTTCTCAATTATTATAGTAATATCTTGATCAGGTTTGAAATTCTCATAGTATCACTATCTGGTTAATTACATAAATTACAGTATTACGTTTTAATTAAACTGGGGTTAAATATTGTTCTACTGCTTGTGCGGATCTTCCTGTAAATTTAATAGTTCCTTTCCCTAGCCAAACTACTTTATCACAAGAGTGTTTTACAAACTCCAAATCATGGGACACAACTAAAACCGTCGTTTCCCCATTCCAAAAACTATCCATTCTTTGCTTACACTTATTCTTAAAACTCTCATCTCCTACAGATAACACCTCATCCAAAATTAAAACATCTGGCTGCACATCCGTAGCAATAGCAAACCCCAACCTTGCCACCATACCAGAAGATAAACCCTTAACCGGAACTAAAGCATAATCCTGCAACTCCGCAAACTCCAAAATTGACCGCGATCTTGCTTTCATTTCAGACCTAGAGAATCCTAACAATACACCATAAAGAAGTATATTGTCCATCACTGAAATTTCCGGATCAAAACCTGCTCCTAGTTCAATCAAAGGTGCCACTTGACCACGTACTCTAACTGTTCCGCTAGTGGGTTGCAAAATTCCAGATATTACCTTTAAAAGCGTAGATTTACCTGAGCCATTAGCACCTATTATACCTATTTTTTCACCTTTGTCAACTACTAAATCAATATTATCTAAAACTAATTTTTTAGCGGGCTGGCGATACTTGCCTTCTACTATGGATAGTATGGTTTTCTTTAAATCATAAGAAAACTCTTCTTGAGTACGCCTCCATAAACAAACCTGATCTAGTCTAATGACTTCCATTTACAATAAATCCATAAACTGATGTCGCTATAAATTAAAACAAGTCTATCCCACGATAGAAAATAATTATACCACTCAATAATACCTCCATTTACAAACTATCAGGTTCAATCCCTAATTCTCTCAATTTTTGAGCTAAAATAGATGCTTTCTCCTCTGCTGCATCAGCACGTTGGCGTTCAGCTTCAGCCTTTTGGCGTTCAGATTCAGCTTTTTGGCGTTCAGATTCAGCTTTTCGTTCTTCAATTTCTGCTCTTTGGAGGGCAATTTCAGCTTTTCTAATTTCTTCTAAATTAGCTTCTTCTAGTGTAGGTACTAACTTTCCTTCAACCGTAAAATATCTTAACTTCTCTTCCCACACCCCTAAGTATAAACCTATCTCCTGACTCCAATACCAGTCATTTTCTGATGGTGTAATAGCTTTATATTCACTGTCTGTTAGTCGCCATCCCATTAATTCTAAGGTATTTGGGGAAAACCAAAAATACTCAGGAGTGCGGAATTGATTTTGATACAACTGTTTTTTCAATCCCTTATCTACTTTCGCTGTAGAATCAGAAAGTAGTTCAATGATTACATTGGGATATTTACCATCCTCTTCCCATATTACCCAAGACAGGCGCGGACGTTTTTCCGTGTCTTTGACTAAAAAAAAGTCTGGACCTCTGAAGTCTCGGTTTTTTAATTGTTGACGACTATAGTAAATACTAAGATTTGCACCAATAAAAAAATCTTCTCTATCACGCCATAACCATTCTAAACAAGTTACTAATATTAATAATTGTGTATAATGTAATGAGCTTTCCATTTCTGGCTCGTCGCTTAGTAGTTGAGTGCAATCTGGCATTAATGCTTCTATTTCTTGTGCGGTTAAAGCCATAGATTTTCTTAGGATAAATTACTATCTTTAAGTTAATTATAAACTATCCGTATATAATGGTCTGCAATTACAGCATATTCCATCTACACGATGTACATTATGAACAGGCAAGACTTGTAATGAGCGGTTAGTGAGCTTGTACTGAGCGAAGTCGAAGTGCACAGTCGAACTATGTCGAAGTATGCCTGTGCTACAAGGGTTTTATCATTAATATCTGTACCTGATAATAATGGAAACTGCTGTATTAAATAATAGTTATATCAACAAAACAAGTCTATTTACAATAAATCCATAAACTGATGTCGCCACAGATGAAAACAAGTCCATCCTAAGGACAAAATAATTATGCCACTCAGTAACGCCCCCCATATTAAACCTAAATCTGGTGCAGAACCTGATAATGTAATCTGCCGCAGACTCTCAATTATAGGCGATAGGGGATTTAAACTCAGAAAAGGCTTGACTTGGGGTGGTACGATCGCTGCTGGATAAAAGATAGGGCTACTGATCCAAATCACAAACACAACTAACTCATAAAAGTAGGGTAAATCTCTAAAGAAGACGTACAAGGCACTTACCAAAAATCCAATACCAGTGGAAACTAACACTAATGCCAGAAACGGAAAGACTAATGCTAATACATTTACCAAACTCTTGGCATTAAATAAAGTCATCAATGCCAGTAGTGGAAATGCCCCTACGGAAAATTGAAATATGTTCGCCGCTACCATAGAAACAGGGAAAACACTAACTGGCAACCGAATCTTATTCAATAATGCTCCATTACCGACTACACTTGCTAAAGCTTGGGATGTGGAAGCTGAGAAAAAATTAATTACCACCAGTCCTGTAAACGCTGCTAATACGTAGTTAATGATGGAGTTACCATAGTAAGATGAAAAGGTAGCACCAAAAATAGCTGTGTATAAACCAGTCATGATCAATGGGTTCAGCAGTGACCAATAAACACCCAGGATTGAACCCCGATAACGCACTTTTAAAGTCCGCACTACCAAGACGTGCAATAGTTCCCAGTAGCGCTGTACCTGTAACCAAGTTAAATTGTTTTTGATGAAATTTTCTTTGATAGATAGGGTCATTCTCCAGAACCACCACAGGCTATAGCCAACTTACCAGAGCATTGTATACTATTTTCAGTATTAATTTAACCTAAAATATAACCATCCTCTTGAACGTTAAAATAGATCCCTAACTTCTCTCAAAAGAAAAAGTCGGGATCTATTGAATGACAAATTATTTACAAACTATCAGGATTAATACCTAAATCTCTTAACCTCTGAGTTAAAATAGCTGCTTTAGCTTCTGCGTCTTCAGCCCTTTGTTTTTCAGCTTCAGCCCTTTGTTTTTCAGCTTCGGCTCTTTGTTTTTCAGCTTCGGCTCTTTGTTTTTCAGCTTCGGCTCTTTGTTTTTCTGATTCAGCCCTTTGTTTTTCTGATTCTGCTTTTCTGTAAGCAATTTCAGCTTTTCTGATTTCTTCTAAATTTGCTTCTTCAGGTGTGGGTATTAATCGCCCCTCAACGCTAAAATACCTTAATCTACTTTCAAACACTCCTAAATACAACCCTAATTCCTGACTCCAATACCAGCCATTTTCCGAAGGAGTAATACTTTTATATTCACTGTCTGTTAATCGCCACCCTACCAATTCTAAGGTATTAGGCGAAAACCAAAAATATTCAGGAGTTCTAAATCGGTTTTGGTACAACTCTTTTTTTAATCCCCGATCTACTTTAGCAGTAGAATCGGAAAGTAATTCAATAATTAAATTGGGATATCTACCGTCTTCTTCCCATACTACCCAAGAAGCACGAGGGCGTTTTTCTGTGTCTTTGACTAGAAAAAAGTCAGGTCCTCTAAAGTCTCGATTTTTTAACTGTTGCCGGCTATAGTAGATGCTAAGATTTGCGCCGATAAAGAAATCTTCTCTATCTCTCCACAACCATTCCAAACAAGTTACTAATATTAATAGTTGTGTATAATGTAAAGAGCTTTCCATTTCTGGCTCGTCGCTAAGTAGTTCGGTGCAATCTGGCATTAATGCTTCTATTTCTTGTGCGGTTAAAGCCATAGATTTTACTTGGATAAGTTACAATCTTTGATCCATTATAAACTAATATGATTCTTGTTAAGAATTTTCTCATTATTTCCGTAATGCCAAGCAATACCAGCACTCCAACCAACACGCACACCTTTAAAAGCTTGTTGGATATATTGCCATAAAATCCCATTATTGAGACGATGGGTAAATTTAAGCCTAATAATCCGCAGTAAACAACGATAAATTAACAGTGAGGCTAAACTTATAATTAAAATCGGCAAAGGAATTTTTTTACAAGCGTGTTTTAAGGCAAAATAAGTCGTGTTTTTAGCCAAAGAATACCAACAAGTTAGATGTTTTTGATCATAACGGTTATGACTAGGTTGAGGATAATGATCTACAACCGTATCACAATAATGTATTTCATAACCAGCTTGAATTAAACGCAAACAAACATCTGTTTCATCTAAAAAATATTCAAAAAATTCATCATACCCATTAATTTTTTCCAGTAATTCTTTACGGTAAGATGAATTAGTTCCCATTAAACCATTAAACCAAAAACCCTGTTTTTGATTATAGTTAATCACATTTTCTGAACGAATAGGAATTGTATTACTAATAAGATTGGTAATACCTTGATGATATTGTAAAGGATAACCAGCTTTTGTCATATCTCTGACAGTACCACCAACCCCGGCACATTTATCACCATATAAAGCATAGGTTGATATTAATTTATCTAACCAGTCAGTCGGGGGAATAGCATCATCATCTATAAAAGCAATAATCTTTCCTGATGATTTTTGGATTCCTATATTTCTAGAAATACTAATATTTTTAGGTTGTGATGTTAAGATTTTGATGCTAAAAGTTAAATTATTTTTGAGTAAATTTATCATTTTTAATGTACTGTCATCATCGGAAGAATCTACCACAATAACTTCAAAAGAATTATAATTGATGTGATTTAAAGATGCCAGAGTTTTTTGGAGTGAAGCAGAACGATCTGCGGTACAAATAACTATAGATATCAATAAATTTGTGTTTGACATAGTTGCAATTATTTCCAAGGATTTCCAAGTATTTCCAATATTTTGAAGAGAGATGTTATTTTGCACCGACTGATTTATTTACCAAAATGCTCATCTGCAAATATATTTTTAATACCCGATAAAATACTTGCAGACTGTTAAACAGCACATTCATTAAATGCAAATTTACCTGAATGTAACCAGTACCACTAAAGAAATAAACTTTTTTAGCTAAATTGAAATACAAAATTTCTGGTTTATAGCAGCTAACTATTACCAAATCTACAGGTTTAACAAAACAATATCCTAAGCAAATGTAAATTCTCAATAATAAACTTTTGGGTGGATACCAAATAGTAACTTGAGGGAATTGACAGATATTTTGATATATAGAAGATTGCACCAAGATTTTGCTATTATTGTGAATAATTGCTGCTAAATCATATTCCTGATATGGCAATATATCAGGCATTTTACCTTTAATTTTCTGAAGGAAATCTGTCAAACCTTGTAAATAAATTTCTGCCCAAAAATAACGCCCAGTTAATGAGTAATAAATTAATTTTGGCAATAATAATTTCAGACGTTTTAATAATAGTTCTGGTTTGTGTTTTTGCCAACAGTAACAAAGATTACGTTCATCATAATAACTAATCCAAGGACGTTGTTTAAAATCAGGTGAAGAATGCCAAATAATAGACGCTGGATGAGCAGCAACCACCCAACCAGCTTGTTTTGCTCTTAAACACCATTCCACATCATCAAAATGCAGAAAGTAATTTTCAAATACTCCGATTTCTTCAATTATTTCCCGTCTGAATAATAATGAAGCTGCTGCACAAATATCTACTGTGAGATAAGGTTTACCTGCTAAAATTTCCGCTGTTGATTTAATAGGTGAGTTACCAAAATAAGTTTTTAAATGTGCTTTTGGTTCATGAATATAACCGCCTATTTCTTGAATAATCTCCGGTTGTTCTAATTTTCTAATTTGAGAACCTACTAACCCTATCTCTGGATACTTTTCTAAGGTTTCTACTAAAGGAAGTAAAGCTTGATGATGTAAACGTACATCATTATCTAGTAACCAAATATAATCATAATCAAGGTTACTAACAAACTTCATTCCATAAGAAAAACCACCAGAACCTCCGAGATTTTCCCCTGTTTGTAAAACTTTAATTTCGGGATAATGTTCTTCCAGATAAGCTTGTGTACCGTCATTAGAAGCATTATCAACAACAAAAATATCCAGACTTATCCCATGCAAATCTAGTTTTTGTGTGTCTTCAATAACCAAACAAACATCTTTAATTTTGTTCCAAGTAACAATGATAGCTGCGACTTTGGTAATGTTCATAATTTATTTCAGATTATTGCATAAATCATTTATTAAAATCAATAATTCCAATACCCATCCATTCTTCAGCAATATGACTAATTTCCCAAATTGAATATGACTGAGAGTATGATAATTTCATTTCATTCCAACATCTTCTAGTACCACCATCTAAGTGATCATATTCCGAGGCGTTAATATCATGAAAAGCACAAATTTTTGCATAACGACCTACATTAAAAAAGTCTCTTTTCATGCCATGATAGGAATGATCTGCATCAATATAAACAACATCAAATTCTTTACCGATAAAATCAGCAGATGTAGCAGGAATGGCTTTTTCTAATGGTAAAATAGATGAAAAATAATCCCAGTCTCTAAAGTTGTCTTCTATATCTACACAGGTATACTTAAAGCTTTTGTTGAACTTAGATAAAACCGCACAACAAAAAACAGAAAATCCTCCATACATTACCCCAATTTCTAAAAAAGAACTTGGTTGTTTTTGAATGCAATAAATTAAAAAATCTGCAAATTCAGTAGGGATTTGTAATGGTCCATAATCAGAAGCATTCAGATATTGTTGATAAGGAGAATAAAGATTCCATCCTTGATATGCACAACCATAATCTTTGATTTTTTCTAACAAAAAATTTCTATTTTTTAATTGTTCTTTGTCTGCTGCTAAAATTGATTGAATGACAACTCTACCCTTATTGAAATCATGTTCAATGGCTTTTTGATTCATGATATCTGGTAGATTTTCAGGTTTATTTCCCGCAGCTATATTTTGATATTGTGTCTTGATAATTTTATAGATTTTTTTGATCTTTTTGGATTCGACTTTTAGCTGTTCATAGGAACTAATTAACTTTTTTAAACCTATATTTCGATCACGAATAAATACACGAATAGATTTAGGTACTATTTGTGTAAATGCTGTATATATCACGATATTTTACCTCTGATTATTGTTAATTAAATGTAAGTTAAGGTCAGTGAAGTGTGGATGCAACCTAGTAATAATCTCTAATAGATATCTAATAGATATCTAATAAGATATCTAATAAATTTGACTAATTTTATTTTCAAAAACTGTGAGAGCAGCAGCAATAACTTGATCCATGTTGTAATATTGATATTGTGCTAATCTGCCAACAAATGTTACTGTTTCCAGCTTATCTGCTGCATTTTTATACTGTTGAAATAATTCCCGATTTTTAGGACGGGGAACAGGATAATATGGATCTCCTTCTGCTTGTGGATATTCATAATAAATAGTGGTTTTTGGATGTTTTTGTCCAGTAATATGTTTAGATTCTACTATCCTTGTAAAATCATAATCATTGGGATAGTTGACAACAGCAACAGGTTGGAAATATTCAATATCATGAGTTTCAAATTCAAAACGCAATGAGCGATAGGGAAGTTTACCAAATTTATAATCAAAAAATTGATCGATGGGTCCAGTATAAATTAAATGGTCAAACTTCAACCATTTTTCTACATCTTGAAAACTGGTATTAAGCATAATTTTAATGTTGGGATGTTCCAACATTTTTTCAAACATTTTTGTAAAACCATATAGTGGCATAAGTTGATACTTATCACCGAAATATCGGTTATCTTTATTAGTTCTCACAGGAATACGAGCGCACACTGAACCATCTAATTCATGAGGCCACAAATTCCACTGTTTATAAGTGTAATTTTTAAAGAATTTCTCATATAAATCAGTTCCTACTTTGCCAACTACAGCTTGTTCTGAGTTTTCGATTCTGTCATATTTTTCTTTAACTTGCTCATAAAATTCTGCAATTTCTTGACTATTGAGATTTAAGCCATACAGTTTGTTAATAGTATTAAGGTTGATAGGAATTGGGTATAAATCACCATCCACTTTAGCTAAAACTTCATGCTGATAAACTCGCCATTGGGTAAATTGTGAAAGGTAATCAATAATTTTTTTACTATTTGTATGGAAAATGTGCGCTCCATATTTATGAATCAATACTCCCGCATTGTCGTAAAAATCAAACGCATTACCTCCAATATGATTGCGGGTATCAATCACTAAAACTTTGCGATCTAAGCGCGTAGCTATACAATTCGCTAGGGTACAACCTGCAAACCCAGCACCAACAATCAAAAAATCAAACATTGTAGGGTACATAATCTTGTGATAGTTAATTTGATTATTTTGTTTCTATTTCTAAATACTTTTCCCAGAAAGCTTGACTGGTAAATTCAAGGAATGAGTCGATATATAAAGTTTTCAATTTTGGTAATTTGATGAACATTAACAAGGATACCCATAGTGCATTTATTAGCACTTTAAAAAACTTAGTTCTGGAAAATTTGACTACAAATCCTTCCTGCATTTGCAAATTATAATACAAAACCTTTTTAGTTCTAAAAGCATTTAAAGGTCTACTATTACTAGCGGGGACAATACAATATCCTTTATCGTTTAATGTGTCATCTGCAAAGAAAAACCAATTTGGTAAAAGATGACCATTAAGAGTTAAAAGTCTGAAAAATCTATGTAACTTGTTTTCACTCTTTTCTCTACTTTCTAGATATTTTTTGTACACAAATGGTAAATCTGGATTTTTAGTTGTTTTTTCTGTAGACTGACAAACCTCTTGATGATTTTCTTCTGGGTTTTTAGCAACTAGAACATCAGGACCTTGGAGAAAGTCAACAGTAGCTTTAATAATGCTTTCAGCAGTTTCATATCTATAACAGAATAATTCTTTTAATAATGGTTTCAAAAACCATTTAATTGCCTTGATACTGCTGAACTCTTTGTGAAAGTACAAACTATGATAAATCAGACTATTTCTGAAAAAATAGTATTCAATGGATGGATTTTTCTTATTTTCAAATGGTTCATGCCAAACACATATACCATTCAAAATTATAATTTTTTTACCGATTCTGCGGCAAAATTCCACATCATCTATTTTAATAAAGAAAGGATATGGTAAACCATAATCTTTGATAGCATCGACTGGAAAGCAGAAAAACCACCACCCAGCATAATCAATATATTCATCTACCTCATTAAATAAAGTTTCTTTTAATTTTCTCAAATCCATATTAGGTTTAACAGGAATAAAACCTTGATTTCTATTCCAATAAGCTCCTTTTTCATGCTGTATATATTTTTTATCTAATCTCAACATACTGCTACCAAGACAGACATCTTTCTGATTAGAAAATGTCAAAAAGTTCCAGACTCTCTCTAATATTTCTGGATCAAAGAGAATATCATCATCCATCAGGATAATATGTGAAAATTCATTCTCCTGATTATGTTGCTGTTTTAAAACTTCCAGCATTCCTCTAGCAAAACCACCGCTTCCTCCGGCATTTTTATTGGGTATAACATGAATTAAATCATTATCAAATTTCTCTAAAGTCTTGCCGTTGTCAATAATAAATACTTCTAATTTGTTTTCAAAAATACTTGGTTTTAATAAGTATTTTTCCAATAATTTTATGTTTTTATAAACATAGTTTTCCCTTTTGTAAGTACAAATGACAACTGCAATTTTTACGTCGGTAACAGGTTCTGTCAAAGTTGAAAAATACCCACCGCTAATTTGACACAAATTTTCTAATGCTTCTATTTTCAGGTAGATCATTCCTGTAGATGTGGATATATCGAAGTTTTCTAAAACTTTGATTTCTTCAATTTCGTTATTTTTGATAATCTTCTGTGATAATACAGTTTTAGTCTCACCTAATCTGTCAATATTGTAAACACTAATTTTAAAAGTTCCTTTTAATTTGACACTAGCACTTATATTTCTAACCTGGGTATATTCTTTCCAGCTATCCACATAAAAAGCATTAAAATAGGTGTCAAAACTAACAATACCACCTTGATTTAGCTCTAGTATCTGATTTTCATAGTTAAATACAACTTGGTTAAATAAAACTTGAGAATTACTTCTAAAAAATAATTCTTCAACAGTACAAATATCAGTTCTAGGAAAAATTATATTTTGCAGATGATTATTACATATATCTTTTATATCTTTTGGAGTACGGTGAAGGATAGCTGGTGATTCTAGTTGGTTAACCATAGTTTATTTTTACTCGACCTTTGTTTTATGTTGCTTAATAAAAAATCTTCAGTAACTGTTATGCCAAACCATAAGTTGAAATGCCAACAGAATAATCACTTAATTCCCAACTCTGGTTTCTGTATTCATATCTCTTGTTAATGGTGCATTTTTGGTTAATATTTTATACGATGTTAATGTATAGTTGAGTTGTTGTGGATTTTGAAAAATAGCTTTTTCCCTTGAGTAAATAAATTTATTTCACATTATTTCACCAGATTATGCTATTTTTTATACCTAAGTCTTCAATTATTTATGTCTGGCAATACTGGATAGTTATTTAACACTAAATTTTGTTGCTTCTTATGTTATTTTTGATTCTAGGTTTTATTTATTTCACTATCAAAAAATTTATACATTACACCTCCTAGTAATGATGTAATATTATTTGGTAGCGATGGTCAAAAATGAGTTCATATTGCAAAATTTAATTGCATAAATCTTGTTTTTCCTTGTGCTTCAAAATATCTAATATCTCCTAAAATCCTTATTGATATGATATCTGCTCTATATTACAAATACAAATCTACTTACTCACCCTGATAAATAACTCTGATCAGTAGACTTAAATTTATTCTGGAATAACTTTACCAGCAAGATAAGACTCTACTGCACGTTCCGCACTACCTATAAAATTGATTTTTCCTTTGTCTAACCAAATTATTCTTTGACAAGACTGTTTCATAAAACCTAAATCATGGGATACTACTAAAACCGTTGCATCTGCATCCCAAAATTTTTCAATTCTTTGCTGACATTTATGCTTAAATCTTTCATCACCTACTGATAAAACTTCATCCAAAATTAAAATATCCGGTTGCACATCTGTAGCAATAGCAAAACCTAATCTTGCTACCATACCGGAAGATAAACCTTTCACTGGAACTAAAGCATAATCTTGTAATTCTGCAAATTCTAAAATTGAATGCGCTCTTTTTTTCATTTCCATCCTAGAAAATCCCAGTAACACACCATAAAGTAAAATATTGTCCATAACTGAAATTTCTGGATCAAAACCTGCTCCTAATTCAATTAAAGGGGCAATTTTTCCTTTACCTCTCACTTTTCCCTCTGTGGGTTTAAGAATACCCGAAATTATTTTTAAAAGTGTGGATTTTCCAGAACCATTCGCACCAATAATTCCTAGTTTTTCTCCTTTATTAACTACTAAATCAATATTATTTAAAACTAATTTTTTGGCAGGTTGGCGATATTTACCTTCTACGATAGAAAGCAACGTTTTTTTCAAATCGTAAGAAAATTCTTCTTGTGTTCGTCTCCACAGTGACACTTGATCTAGGCGAATTACTTCCATTACAATAAATCCATTACAATAAATCCATAAACTGATGTCGCCAAATATGAAAACAAGTCAATCCCAAGGATAAAATAATTATACCACTCAATAAAGCACCCCAAATTAAACCTAAATCTGGCAATGTTCCTGATAATGTAATTTGACGCAAACTTTCAATTATTGGTGATAAGGGATTCAAGCTTAAAAATGGTTTTACTTGATTTGGTACAATAGCTGCTGGATAAAACACAGGGCTACTTATCCACAGAACAAATACAATTAATTCGTAAAAGTAAGGTAAATCTCTAAAAAATACGTATAAAGCACTTACTAAAAATCCGATTCCTGTAGAAACTAAAATTAATGCTATAAATGGAAATACTAACGCTAGACAATTTACCAAATTTTTGGCATTAACTAAAGTCATTAATGCTAGTAAAGGAAATGCTCCAACACAAAACTGAAATATATTAGACGCAATCATTGATACAGGAAAAACACTAACTGGTAACTGAATTTTATTCAATAATGCGCCATTATTAACTACACTCACCAACGCTTGAGATGTGGAAGCTGAGAAAAAATTAATTACTACTAAACCTGTAAATGCTGCTAAGACATAGTTGATGATCGAGTTACCATAATATGATGCAAAAGTAACGCCAAAAATTGCCGTGTATAAACCTGTCATTATTAATGGGTTCAAAAGTGACCAATAAACACCAAGGAATGAACCCCGATAACGCACTTTTAAAGTTCGGGATACTAAAACTTGCAGCAGTTCCCAATAACGCTGGACTTGCAATTTTGTGAAATTGTCTTTGATAGATAGGATCATCCTCAAATACCACTACACACCACAGCCAAGATATTCGGGCATTTTATAGGATTGTCAGCATTAATTTTAGCCAATTTGTCAGAATTAGCTTTTCATGAACCATAGGAATAGTATTTATACCAAATATCCCCAACTCCTTGGAAAAGTCAGGGATATACAGCAGAAGTCAGGAGTCAGGAGTGAAACAGGCTTTGTGTATAGGTTTCAATTTTGATTCTGTACCTCATTGATCTGCAATCTGCTGTATTTACTGAGAAAGATTACTTTCATTACAAACTATCAGGTTCTATACCTAATTCTCTGAGCTTTTGAGCTAAAATAGCAGCTTTATTCTCAGCTTTATCTGCTCTTTGACGCTCAATTTCAACTTTTCTAATTTCTTCTAAATTCGCCTCTTCAGGTGTGGGTATTAATTTTCCTTCAACGCTAAAATACCTCAATTTATTTTCCCAAATTCCTAAATACAATCCTAATTCTTGACTCCAATACCAGCCATTTTCAGAAGGGTTGATTTTTTCATATTCACTTCCTGCTAATCGCCAACCCACTAATTCTAATGTCGTAGGTGAAAACCAAAAATATTCAGGTGTGTGAAATTGATTTGCATATAACTGTTTTTTCAAACCCTTGTCTACTTTGGCTGTAGAATCAGAAAGTAATTCAATGATTAAATTGGGATATTTGCCGTTTTCTTCCCATATTACCCAGGAAGCACGAGGACGTTTTTCAGTATTTTTTACAAGAAAAAAGTCGGGTCCTCTAAAGTCTCGATTTTTTAACTGTTGTCGGCTATAGTAAATGGTGAGATTTGCACCAATGAAAAAATCTTCTCTATCTCTCCACAACCATTCTAAACAAGTTACTAATATTAATAGTTGTGTATAGTGTAAGGAGCTTTCCATTTCTGGTTCATCGCTAAGTAGTTCAGTGCAATCTGGCATTAATGCTTCTATTTCTTGTGCGGTTAAGGCCATAGATTTTAGGTTGATAATTTGGTATTGTTCGTTGATTATAAGGTATCAGGATCTATTCCCAAAGAGCGCAATTTTTCTGCTAATTTATCTGCCCGTTGGCGTTCACTTTCTGCTTTTTCTGCTAATGTTGGCAACCAACCATTATTGTTATACCAACGTAACCATAAACCCTCTGTATTTTGATAATTTCCTTGCCATAAACCTAAACCCATTTTTATTTCTTCTAACCAAAAATGGTTATCTGATAAATTGACAGGTTCATATCAAGTACCATTGAGTTTAAAACTACGGAAATTATTTTCATACCTATCATAAATCACATAGTAAGGGATACGCAAAATTTGTTGATATACTTCCCATTTTGTGGGCGGTTTATTCACTTCTCTGAGAGTTTGTCCTAAGTCTTCTTGTTCTGTTCCTGGTGAGAGTAATTCTACTACCAAAAACGGATCAATTCCTTCTTGCCAAACTACATAACTTAAACGTAAATCTTCCTGTTGTTTAGTATTGGTAACTCCCAGTACCATATACCAATCAGGGCGTTTATACCAACTAGGATGACGTGGATCATAATATAGATTTAAGTCACTAGCTAGTAAAATTTCTGAGGTTTGATAATTGGTCGGTTGACAAGTTTCTGTCAGTAAATCCGCTTGTATACAATGAAATTCGTCCGGCAACCCTGATTCTCCTATTAATTCACTAGGTAAATCATACATTGTGGGCATGGTTTCTTTGGGTGAAGGTGGATGATTTTGATACATTTTTTATTACCTCATCAGGGCGTATTCATTGAATACACCCTCAGAAAATTAATTATTTAGTAAGCAGTAAAACTCTTAAAGTTCTCGTTCTAAATCTTGAACTTGTGCCAAAGATAATTCTGTAACTTCAGCAATTTGCTCTAAACTCATGCCAATTCTTAATAACTTTAAAGCTAATTTTTTGGTTGCTTCCGTTATCCCTTCTTGTTTACCTTCCTGTCTTCCCTCTGCTAATGCTTCTTGATAAACTCTGGTTTGTTTTAAATCACTTAACCCTAACATGGCTTCTATCTCCTCGCGGCTTTTTTGGGGTAATTTATAGACGATAATTGTCTCAATTAGTTTGATCAGATCCCGTTTACTGGTGGTATCATTAATTTGTTGGTTGGCTTGGGCAATTAACTGTTTTGCTAATTCTGGTGCTGTCTGTTCTGTTTCTATTACTAGTTTAACAACTCCTACCCCTAAAGAAGTTTCTCCTAACTCATCTAAGTAAATGCGTTTGACTCGCTCCAATAGCAAGATTTCACCAAATTGTACAGGCTGTTCTCTTTCTATGGTACGACTAGGATAGATTAGGATAGATAATGACAACCTGCCAAGGATGGGGCGGTTTGTATTGTTTTAAGTAGAGGCAAAGTTCTGCAAATAGCCGATAATATAAATCATCGTCTGGTTGAAATTGTACTTCCACTACATAAAATGGTTTTTTGGCATCTTTGGTAGTTGGTAAAAATAATCCATCCAACCGAAAAGCTAGTTGTTTGACTTCACGGGATGTAAATTCATAAGCAACTGCTTCTGTGGGAGATTTGTTAATTAATTCAAAGAAAATGCTCGGAAATTCTTGAAATAAGCTATAGAAAATGGTATCTGTTTTCACGGTAATTGGGTAATTTTATTGTCACTCATTTTAGGATTTATCTAGAATTTATAACATGATTATATATATATGGTTGAAGTATAAAATAAATAAATATATTTAAACATACACAAATGTTAAATCAGATAACTATCAAAGTAACATTTCTGAAAGCTTAACTGCCAACTAAGTCGCAGATTCCGGTACACTGAGATTTGGATTATTGGATTCTAACTAGACATGGAAATCGGACAAAAGGTTAAAGTAGTTCGTTTGCGCGATCGCGTATCTGCTCCTATCGCTCAAAAACTAGGTAAAGTAGGTGTGATAGAAGGTTACAAAGTTACAGATGGTGCTGGTATTGGTGTTGTAGTCAAATTTGATGACAATACCTCCACTTGGTTCTTTGAGGATGAAATTAAAGCCATATAGGTAGATTAGCTGTTTTATTTAAGTGCTAAGTTGGAGTTGAACAAATAGGCGGTAATTGGAAATCACGTAATGGCCTTGATACTGACATTTTTAGGCAAAAACGGCATCGCTCGCAGTAAAATTGCGATCGCCGCAGCCAAGCTATTGGCAAGCCAAGGCAAACGGGTACTTTTAGCAGGATTAGCAGAACCAACGTTGCCAATTTTACTGGAAACTACTCTCTCTCCTGACCCCCAAGAAATCGCTCCCAACTTGCAAGCAGTACAGTTTCAAGCATCTGTACTGCTAGAACGCAACTGGGAAGAAGTAAAAAAACTAGAAGCGCAATATCTCCGTACACCAATTTTAAAAGAGGTCTATGGACAAGAACTGGTAGTGTTACCAGGCATGGATAACGCCCTTGCTCTCAATGCGATTCGTGAATATGATGCCAGTGGCAAATATGACGCGATTATCTATGATGGTGCTGGAGACGCTGCCACCTTGCGGATGTTGGGAATGCCCGAATCTCTTAGCTGGTACGTGCGAAGATTTAGACAATTGTTTGCCAACTCCGATCTAGGTAAAGCAATTTCTGAATCACCCCTCATTCAACCCCTGATT
This sequence comes from Sphaerospermopsis kisseleviana CS-549, assembly GCF_028329225.1. Taxonomy (NCBI): domain Bacteria; kingdom Bacillati; phylum Cyanobacteriota; class Cyanophyceae; order Nostocales; family Aphanizomenonaceae; genus Sphaerospermopsis; species Sphaerospermopsis kisseleviana. The sequence goes on from NZ_JAQMTI010000043.1 coordinate 26,963, forward strand.
ACCAGTTTATTTAATGTTAACTGGACGGCTGATAACTTCTCCCTACCCACTAACCAAGTTAATAATTTTCTTGATCAAGGTAAAGCAGCTTTAGGTGATCCTCAGCGAGTTGCCGCATTTTTAGTCACAACCCCAGATCCCATAGATGTGGTCAGTTCCCGTTATCTTTGGGGTACTGCCCAACAAGTTGGTTTAACTATTGGTGGCGCAATTTTAGTATCTGCTGATCAAAGCACCAATCTATCAGCAGAATTTTCACCCCTACCTATCAGCATAGTTCCTGATGTATCCAACAGTGAATGGCAACCTTTGATAGATGCTTTACCTAACTTTGTCGAGCAAGCATTAAAAGCACCCAAACCAATTGAAATAGACGTACATAATCGCCAAGTACGGCTATTTTTACCAGGTTTTGACAAAAAACAAGTCAAACTCACTCAATCGGGTCCAGAAGTCACAATAGAAGCCGGAGATCATCGCCGTAATATCTTCTTACCCCCTGCCCTCAGTGGTAAACCTGTTACCGGGGCAAAGTTTCAAAATAGTTATTTGATTATTTCTTTTTAGGGACTGGTGACTGGGGACTGGTGACTAGGGACTGGGTAATAACTCTTCTTCTTCCCAATCACCAATCACCAATCACCAATCACCAATCACCAATCACCAATCACCCATTACATCTTATGTCTGAATCAACTCCGATAAATCAAAATTCTCAACCAACTGAGGTTGTAGAAACAACAATTCAGGAAGCTACAAATAAAGAAGATCGTAATGCGAAAACTCGTCAACTTTTGGGAATGAAAGGTGCAGCACCAGGAGAAACATCAATCTGGAAAATCCGTTTACAGTTGATGAAACCTATTACCTGGATTCCCTTAATTTGGGGTGTTGTTTGTGGTGCAGCGTCTTCCGGTAACTATACTTGGACTTTGGAAAATGTCCTAAAAGCAGCCCTTTGTATGTTGCTTTCTGGTCCATTATTAACTGGTTATACCCAAACCATTAATGATTATTATGATCGGGAAATAGACGCTATTAATGAACCTTACCGCCCTATTCCATCGGGGGCAATTTCCGAAAAACAAGTAGTTACCCAATTTGTGCTTTTACTATTATTAGGATATGGTGTAGCCTACACTTTAGATTTATGGGCAGGTCATCCATTTCCTAATATTTTAGGATTGTCGGTTTTTGGTTCTTTTATTGCCTACATTTATTCTGCACCACCATTAAAATTAAAACAAAATGGTTGGTTAGGAAATTATGCTTTAGGTGCAAGTTATATTGCATTACCTTGGTGGGCGGGTCATGCTTTATTTGGTGAGTTAAATTGGAAAATTGTAGTTCTCACCTTATTTTATAGTTTGGCAGGTTTGGGAATTGCGGTTGTTAATGATTTCAAAAGTGTAGAAGGCGATCGCCAACTTGGTTTAAAATCCCTACCAGTTATGTTTGGTGTCCAAACTGCGGCCTTAATTTGTGTAGTCATGATTGACTTATTCCAAGGTTTAGTTGCAGGTTATCTCGTCAGCATCCATGAGAACTTGTACGCCGCAATTTTGGTATTATTAATCATTCCCCAAATCACTTTTCAGGATATGTATTTCTTACGTGATCCTATAGCAAATGATGTCAAATACCAAGCCAGCGCCCAACCTTTCCTAGTATTCGGAATGCTAGTTACAGGTTTAGCATTAGGACACGCAGGAATTTAACAGTTAGCAGGGAACAGGGAACAGGGAACAGAAGGCAAAAGGCAAGAGTTAATATTATCCCCAGTCCCCAGTCCCCAGTCCCCAGTCCCCAGTCACTTTAATATATCTTTAGCAAGAAGTGATCAATGAGGAGTTAGGAGTTATATTAGTTCCTAACTCCTCACTTGTATTGACTATTGCCATGTTAAATTTTGTATCTTTTCTCATTCATGGGATACAGCCATTTTTAATTCCCATTTGTTTTGTCGTCGCTTGGACTACCATAATTATGATGTTGTTGAATTTATGGACAGCGACAAAAGAAACTGTAAAAACAGCCAAAAAAATGCACCAAATTCCCTGTCATAATTGCCAATTTTTTACTAATAATTATCGTCTTAAATGTACTGTAAATCCTTATATTGCGAATACAGAAGAAGCAATAGGTTGTAAAGATCATCAACCCCATAAAAATTTTGATTCTGAAAAATATTAGACAATCAGCAGGTTATTTTTCCCAGATACACTAAAAATATTTGTAACAATTTTTGCCATTTTCACAACTTCCTCAACTTTGTCAGTTAAATTACAACCAGATAAATTACAACCAGACAGTAAAGGCTACTTAAAAACCTATCTGTTTGTAAAGTACGTATTTGTACGTATTTATTGGATAACTTGATAAAGTTTAAAGGATGGAAAAAAACTCAAAGCACAAGAAAAATCCGAGGAATTAAAAGATGCTTTAGGTAAAATTTGCATGATTGACCTAGCATTTATTGAACAATCATATATAGATGTTGCAACAACTGCTGTATTAAGAGAAACTGGTTCGTCAGCAGCTTTATTTAAACGTTTAGTTACCAAAGGTGCAGAATCAATGTGAGATTTTCCTTCAACAATAGACATCTCCAGAAATTAAATATGCGGTTTCCAGAACCCTTGTAGAGAATTTGTATGCAACGTCTCTACATTCTTTTTCGGAGAGGTCTAATAGAAAATTAACATTGGATAATTGACGATTTAAAACTTGAACAACATAATTATCAATTGTCAATTATCAATTATCAATTATCAACTAATTCATCTCTAACAACACCTTTAAAACTCCCTTAGTTTGTGCTTTTGCAAAAGCAGCTAAACCTTCACTCAATGGATAATTTGCTTGAATCAAATATGTAACATCTATCTGATTTGTTGCTAATAATTCCAATGCTGGAGAAAAGGGACCACAACGAGAACCGATCAGGGTGATTTCATCTACCACTAATGAAGACATATCCACACTTAAATCACCAGCGTAGGTACTTTTTAAAACTAGCGTACCTCTAGGACGTAAAGCGCGACGTGCAGTAGCAAAACCTTCAGGATTTCCTGTACAATCTACAGAAATATCAAAACTTCTATCTTTTATATCATCAACTAAACCTGTTTTGATTCCCCTATTTTCTAAATTTTGTAATTTATCTTTGTGTCTTCCAACTACGAATAAATCACAACCAATTAACGCTAAAGTTTGCGCTATTAATTGTCCTAATTTTCCATCTCCTACAACTAAAACTCTATCATCTGGAGTGATTTTTACCTGTTCTTGAATTTCTAAAGCTGCTGCAATAGGTTCAGTAAAAGTTGCTGCATCTGTAGAAACATTTTCTGGCACAAGATGCAGGTTTTTCTCAGGTAAACACAGATATTCAGCAAACGCACCATTTCTATTCACAATACCTAAAACCGTGCGATTTTCACAGTGGGTAGGTTCTCCCCGCAGACAAAACCGACAATAACCACAAGCAGCGTTTATTTCACCAACAACTCTTTTATTTATTAAATGTTCTGAACCTTTTTCTACAATTCCTACAAATTCATGACCTAAAATACCTGCATAGGGATAATAACCTTTGAGTAATTCTAAGTCAGTGTTACAAATACCTGCACGTACAACCTTTACTAAAGCTTCTCCCTTTGGGGGTTGGGGAATGGGAATATCCGTTTTTAATTGTAATTCTTGATTTTCTAACCAAAGTGCTTTCATAATTTGGTAATAGGTAATTGGTAATTGGTAATTGGTAATTGGTAATTAGTTATTTATTCATTGTAAAATACCGATAATTGAACTAACCAAAATATCTACATCTCCAGGAACTTTAAACAAATTAATATCTTGGGTTATTTGTTGTTGACTACTATCGATTTTACCAAATTGCCAAACATTACCAATAGTCACAGCACCATACAAAATACTCTTTTCCTGAATTTGAGATAATGCAATTAATTCCACAGCTAATTGCGTAAAACCTCTAGTCAAATCATCATTTTTAGCTTCTATAACCAAGAAATTATTATTTAACCGTAAAAGATAATCAAAATTCCCGTTTAATTTATTATTAACAGCAAGAGGGTATTCAATTCGCATTTGACAATGACAATAACGAATTACCTCTAATAAAATTGGAGATACTAAAGTTTCCCTTCTTGCAGTTTCATTACTCAAACTAACAAAAGGTAAAATATCCTCTATTCTTTGTTTGAGTGCTGGTAATTCTTGAAATTCCTGCTTGGTTTGTGGTAAAGATAGGTGCGCTTTAATTAGAGTAAAATTAAATTCAGCTAAAATATCATCGGCTTCATAAGGTAACTCAAAATAAGACCGAAAAGTATAAGATTGATCTTCTTGCAAAATCTTCATTTTAGCCATAGCACCCACCTTTTTTATTTTATTATTTCAAATCTTCATTTCTCTGTTTTCTCTGTGTCTCTGTGGTTCGTTATTTCTGATTAGAACTTAGGTAAAATTTAACTAAAAATCTGATTCTTATGTAGGGGTAATTCATGAATTACCCCTACTTTCGTTTTGTGTTGCGTAAGTCCTGCTAATACTACAATTTAACACCTTTAAGAAATGGTGTAAACACAGATTCCACCCTTGGATCACTGACAACCATTGTCGGAAAAGAAATATTACTATAATCAACACCTGCTATTAATGGAAAAGGTTGATCTTTCAAAGATATCCAACAACCACCAGCAGCTTGTAAAATTACCCAAGCACCTGCAATATCCCAAACTTTGGGAGTCGCTTCCACACCTCCCAAAACCGCACCAGTCGCAACAGTTAAAAAGTTATAACTTGCAACTCCTAACATCCGCAACTTACAAGGAAAACCCGGTTGAATAATTCCCGTACTGCGAGAACAAAGATTAAAAAAATGATTTCCACTCGGATCATCCTTACTGGTGTGGATAGGATGGTTATTTAAAAATGCTCCTGTTGGCGTTTGCAAGCCTGATGAACCAGCCCAAAAACCATGAAAGGTTTGATTTAATGGTGGTACATGAACATAACCGAAAATGGGCGTACCTTGATAAAGTAAACCTAAAGAAATTGCCCAGATAGGAATACCCCTGGTAAAATTTGTTGTCCCATCCAAAGGATCAATTACCCAACACCATTCTGTATCAGGAAAAGTTTTATCACTTTCTTCACTTAAAATTCCATAACCTGAAAAAGTAGAAGCTATAGCATCTCTAATTTCTTGATCCGCCCATTTATCAGCTTGAGTAACTAAAGTTCCATCAGCTTTTTGAGATGCTTGAACTTTACCAAAATCCTGCATTAATTGTTTTCCCACTCTGCTTGTAATAGTTTGGGAAAAATCTAAAATCGTATTCCAAAAATCATTCATGTTTAATTCGTAATTCGTAATTCGTAATTATTTATTGGTCATTAGTCATTGGCTAATTATACCTCATCACCAGTCACTAGTCACCAGTCACCGGGAGCATCCCAATTTTGACAAAATAAACGCAGCAACACTAAAAAATCTCTGACAATCTCTTACCTTTGTGTCATTTGCGTCCTTTGCGGTTCAATCATATCAAGTCTTGGAGCATTTTATTTCCCTAGATAAAAATAAATTTACACATTTGGGATGCTCCCCAGTCACCAATCACCTAATCTAAATCACTTTCTAAAACCGAAGCTAAAGCTTGTTTGGTGTTTGTTTGAAATTCTGTCACATTTACCCGGTTTAAAAACGACAGAGAAATGATCATTCCCAAAGCTTCTAAAACAAAAACCATACCATAAGCTAATACTAAATTATTAGTAAACAAATTGCGACCAATATCTAAAACAGTACCACCAATGACTACAGCTATTCCTCTAGATATAGATTGTGCTAATCCCCATGCACCGATAAAAGTACCTGCGGCTTCTGCTACTGTTAAATCTAACATTAAACTGACTGCGCCAGTGGTGACAAAACCGGTAGATAAACCAAATATTACTAAACCAAATTTTAAAAAGTTGGCATTACCAGAAAACCCGGAAAATCCTAATAATAAAGCGGAAAAAGCTACTAAAATACAGCCTAGTTTAATTGTTTTGCGTTTACCTATACGTGGCACAATGAAAAAGCCAGTTACACCATAAGCTATTAAAATTCCCGTACCATAAAAAACATTAAGTTTGGTACTTTCAGCCAAAGGCATTTTAAACACTTCACCCGCATAAGGTTCTAAAATTGGATCTTGCATAAATAAACTAATTGTCATTACCAATAAAAAGGTAAAAAACAAACCTGTTTGCGGACTAGCTGTTAATATTGACCAAGCTGCACCTAAACTAATGCTATCTTCTCGGTTTCCTGGTGTGGAACGTTGATAAAAGCGAGAATATTTTTTTTCTACACCTACAGTAGAAATAATAGAGAAAAGAAATACTACACTAGGAACAATTAGAAATAATCTATTAATGGCAGATTGTAAAGTCTCTAAAGGTGCATTTCCATCCAATTGTTTTAATAAACTAGAACTAACAATTGCTCCTACAACAATACCAACCATTAGCATTGACCAGACAATACCAACAACTTGGGAACGGTTATCTTCTTCGGAAATATCTACTAATAATGCGGCAAATGCAGTACCACTAACACAAATTGCTAAACCATAAATAGCAAAAACTAAACCTAAAACTCCTGTCCAAGCGATCGCTTGAGTTGTCCACACCCAACTATCACCACTGATAGCGTTTAACTGCCAAATTACTTGTACTGCTAAAAAAGCAGCGATCGCAAATATTGCCGCCCCGATCCACACATAAGCTGTACGATGATAACCCAACAACGGTTTAGCATCAGATATCTGTCCAAATAAAATTCGCGTCGGAGAGACAAAAGCAGGTATAGCTAACACTATAGCTACTATTGTCGCCGGAATGGCGATTTCTTGAATCATGACTCGGTTGAGTACCCCCAGAGTCAAAATAGACATCATACTCAACCCCATCTGAAAAAACCCTAACCTAAACATAGTCGGTATGTTGACCTTGGGTACAGCTAAAGAGTCTTGAGAAGTATCGAACATATCACCTGCCATAACTATTTGCTTCTATTGTTCACAGAATTTAATCATCTATATTGTAGGGTGCGTCAGACAGCATAAATGATGCAAACGAGCAAATTTTTCAGGACTTACCCAAAATATCTCTTAAACCCTCTTAACTTCGCGTCCTTTGCGTCCTTTGCGGTTCATTCTCTTATGACCTATGCGTCACCGCTTCACTTCCCAGGTTAAAAGAAAACGTTAAACTAAAACTGTAAAGAAATGTAAATATAATCTATTTTAGCAAAATGGAAGCGATCGCATTAGGTAAAACTGGCTTAACCGTTCCCCCTTTATGTTTAGGAACTTGGGCTTGGGGTGATAAACTTTTTTGGAACTATGGGGATAATTACGGAGAAGAACAACTGCAAGCAGCTTTTACTACTGCTGTAGATGCAGGTGTCACTTTCTTTGATACTGCGGAAGTTTACGGTTTAGGACTTTCAGAACAGTTTTTAGGCAAGTTCATCAAACAAACATCCCAAAAAGTACAAATTGCTACTAAATTCGGTCCTTTACCTTGGCGTTGGGACGGAAAATCTGTTTCTGAAGCGTTAACAGAAAGTCTAAAACGTCTCCAATTAGAAAGAATAGAATTATACCAAGTTCACTGGCCATTTACATTCTTTCTCTCTCAAGAAACTTTGATGAACACTTTAGCAGATGAGGTACAGAAGGGAAGAATTGGGGCAATAGGTGTCAGTAATTATTCTGCCTCAGAAATGAGAAATGTACACAAAATATTATCCGCAAGGGGAATACCCCTAGCAGTTAACCAGGTGCGTTATTCTCTGTTAACAAGGCAAATTGAAAGCAACGAGATTTTACAGACAGCCCGTGAATTAGGTGTAACAATATTAGCTTATAGTCCCTTAGCTCAGGGATTATTAACAGGTAAATACACCACCTCTTATAAACCCACAGGTGCTAGAAGCATAGACCCGCGATTTAGTCAAGATGGTTTAAATAAAATTGCCCCAGTTTTATCTTTATTGCAAAAAATCGGTAATAAATATGATCGTACCCCTGCCCAAGTAGCCCTTAACTGGTTAATTGCCCAGGGGAACGTGATACCCATTGCGGGAGTCAAAAACCCCGAACAAGTAAAACAGAACGTTGGCGCTTTAGGTTGGAACATGACCAAGGATGAGTTTGACGAAATAGATCAAATTACTCAACCCTGGAAAAATTGAACTTTATTAACTGTGATGGGGAGGTGGGCAGATGGGGAGCAGGGAGAAATTATTTGTATTTTCCCAGTCACCAATCACCAATCACCAATCACCAGTCCCCAATCACCAATCACCAATCACCTACACCTGTTTTTGATTACCTGGTAAAACAGGAGACTCATGACGGTCATAGCGTTCTTGGCGTTCCTTCCGTAATTTGGGTTTGGGTGTAGGCCTTCCTTCATCGCCATTTCTGTCAGACTTAGACCAGGAACGTCCACGATTACCTCCAGAACGCTCGTTGTAGTCACCGCCAAAATTGCGTTCTGAGCGATCGCCATCACGACGTTTGTTGAGTTTGGGTTTGGGAGTAGGTTCTTCATCAGGAACATCTACACCATTTTGCAACCAAGCGGGACGGGTTTGATCGTAAGCCAGTTGTAAAGCTGCTGCTGCGATCGCCTGAGCATCATATTTTTCAGTCAATTCGCTAATAATGGGCAAGAATGAAGCCAACCGTTCACCTGCTAAAGCTTCAGAAACCTGATCTTTCAATTTCTGAATGTGTCGAGCTTCAATTTGCGCTCTGGTAGGAATTGTTAACACCTGCCAGCTTTGACGGTTATGGCGTTCAAATGCCTGTTGCTTACGACGTTCAAATGGTTGTACCAAAGAAATCGCAGTACCTTCTTTACCAGCGCGACCAGTTCTGCCGATCCGGTGCAGGTAGGTTTCTACACTATCAGGCAAGTCAAAGTTAATCACGTGGGAAAGCAGATCCACATCTAAACCCCGTGCCGCAATATCAGTAGCTACCACCCAGCGTACTTGGGCATTACGGAAACGAGTTAATAATCTTTCCCGTGCTTGTTGGGATAAATCACCATGATATTCATCTACACTGTGACCAGCAGCTTGCAATTGATTGGTCAATTCTGCGGCTGTGCGTCTGGTGCGGACAAAGATTAAAGCTGTGTCTGGATCTTCCATTTCCAAAATAGGTTGCAAAGCTTTAGCCTTTGTCCAGTGTCGAGGAATTAGGTAAGCTACTTGGTTGATTTTATTGGGTGCAGCTTTTGGTTGCTCAACGGTGACAGTCACCGGAGAGTTTAAAAACTTATTCACCAACTGGCGAATAGATGGGGGCATAGTTGCCGAGAATAAAGCCGTTTGCCGATCTTCGGGAGCTTGGGACAATATTTTGATGACATCATCAATAAAACCCATGCTCAACATTTCATCGGCTTCATCTAAAACAAACCATTTCACTTGGTCGAGCTTTAAACTACCACGTTCCAACAAGTCTATTACCCGTCCTGGTGTACCGACAACTACATGAACACCACGTTTTAGCTGCATCATTTGTCGGTCAATAGACTGACCACCATAGATAGCCAAAACACGCAAACCATCATCACCCATAAACTGGGAAATGGCATCATGAACCTGCATCGCCAATTCACGAGTCGGTGTTAAAACTAAGGCTTGTACTGCTCTTTTACTTACATCCAATTTTTCCAACATGGGCAAAGAAAAAGCAGCCGTTTTCCCTGTACCTGTTTGGGATTGACCCACTACATCACGACCCGCCAAAAGTTGGGGAATCGCTTGCATTTGAATGTTGGTAGGTGCGGTGAAGCCGATTTTTTCTAATTGTTCAACACGCTCTTGGGAAATGCCTAGTTCTTGAAAGGTAAGATTCATTAATTCTCCTAGATTTTCTTTATTGTGAATTTTGGACTTGTAAGCCGAATACTTAATACCAATTCGTAATATTTCCTTCGGTCCGGTTAGGGATACGTAATTCATAATTTATAATTATGGCAGTCCGACCGAATCTGGGTTTGAGGACTTTAATCAGTCGCCGAATTTTAGAGAATTGGTATATTTTGTAAGTTAGGTAATGGGTAATTCAATTTTGGATTTTGGATTTTGGATTTTGGATTATCCTAAATTGACTGCAATCTAAAATCTAAAATCTAAAATCTAAAATCTAAAATTTTTCACCATTCACCACCTCACCATAGAGGTCGTAGGCATCAGCACTGGTGATTTTGACTGGTACGATTGTTCCTAGTCTGGCTTCGCCTGTAACATAGACTTGACCATCAACTTCTGGGGAAAATCTGGCGGAACGGCCAATTAACTCTCCACTTCCGGGGTTTTCTTGCTCAATCAGGACATCAACTATTTTCCCGACTTCCTCCTGATTTTTACGGAGAGAAATAGGTTGTTGTAATGCCATGATTTGATCGCGTCGTTCTACCATCAATTCTTGTGGTAATTGATTGGGTAGGTTATAAGCTGGTGTTCCTTCTTCTGGAGAAAAGGTGAACACACCAACATGATCAAATTCATGTCGTTCTGTAAACTCTAGTAAATGCTGAAAATGTTCCTCTGTCTCTCCAGGAAAACCAACTATCAATGTCGTTCGCAGCACTGCTGATGGTAAGGCGGTTTTGATGCGCTCAATAATTCCGTCATTGACTCTACCCTGCCAAGGACGATTCATGGCGCGAAGTATCTCTGGATGAGAATGCTGTAACGGCAAATCTAGATAAGGTAGGAAATTAGATGTTTCTTGAATTGCCGCAATTACATCTGGGCTTAGTCCCGTAGGATAAGCATAGTGCATTCTCACCCAGGGTATATCTACTTTCCCCAAGGCACGAATGAGTTCCGCTAACTTTGGTTTACCGTAAATATCTAATCCATAGTTAGTGGTGATTTGGGAAATGAGAATTATCTCTTGTACCCCTTGCGCTGCCAGCTGCTCTGCTTCGGCTACTATTGATTCAATTGTACGCGATCGCTGGTTTCCTCTCAAATGAGGAATTATACAAAATGCACAACGATAATCACATCCTTCGGCAACTCTCAGGTATGCTACTCCTTCGGTTGTTGTCCTGTAGCGTGGTGTGGTTTCATCAGCTATGTAGGTGGGTTCGGAGCTAATTTGTTTAACTCGCTCTCCCTGTTCTACTCGCTCAATCACATTGACTATTTTGTGATAATCTCCTGTGCCAACTACCGCTACTGCTTCTGGCAACTCTTCCAATAATTGTTCTTGAAAATGTTGCGCCATGCAACCAGTAATCACTACTTTTTTATTGGCTTCTGCCAGTTCTACTAATGTTCTTACTGATTCTTCCCTGGCAGCTTCGATAAAACTACAGGTATTTACTATTACATAATCTGCTAACTCTTCATTTGAATCTACACCATAACCTGCTTCTACCAACAGCCCTAACATATGTTCTGTATCTATTCGGTTTTTCTCGCAGCCCAGGTGTGAAATCGCAATCGTTGGCTTGTCACCCATATTTTGAAAAAATCTTCAATTTTTTTCTCTTTTCTTCAAACATTACAAACATTAAACTAGGTGCTTTTTCCCGCACCATAACTAGGATTTTACAGTGACTATTCGCCACTGTCAGCAAATGCCCATTGAAATATAACCCTATTCATGGTTCATGATAGTGGTTATGCTATGATGTCTTTGTTATTTTGTTTCCCAGGGTAAATTTAGGTGTCTTTGGGTAGTTTAGACACTGTTAATATTTTTTAACGATTCGCTTAATGGTATTTTACATTACCCCAGCGTGTGCGTTGTTAATTTACCCATCGGGAAGCCGCCCAAAGGGCTGTTGGTGAGAAGTCGCTACCCTCCGGGAAATCGCTAACGCGACTAAGCCCATAAAGCAGTATTGCTGCCCTACCTTCAGGCTAGTGCTGTAATGTGCTGACAGCTATCAACCTAAACAACGGGAAGCGGCCTTGCGTCTTGTGAGTGGCAAACTCCTCTTGTAGCCATATTTTATCTTAACATATCTTATGAAAGGTTTAACGACAATTTACATCTTCAGCATGAGGAGATTTATTAAATCCTGAATAACACGCCAAAGCATATCAGTATAGCAATCAGCTATCAGCCTTCAGCTATCAGCTTTCAGCTTTCAGTCTGGAGATGAAATACAGAGAATGACAGGACTTGAGCAATAGTTGGCTTTTTTGTATTGGCGTAATTTGTAGCCAATTCAAAATTTTGAATCTTTGTTATTGGTATCATTTAGCTGATTACTGATTACTGATAGCTAAATACTAATTTTTCAACTCTGAACAATGCCATCTTCAAATTAAAGACGTGGACTTATATCAACTATTCAAAACTTGCAAACCGATTATTGGCGTAGTTCATCTGCTACCCTTACCTACCTCAGCCCGTTGGGGAGGTAGCCTGAAAGCGGTAATTGACCGTGCTGAACAAGAAGCTACAGCCCTTGCCAGTGGAGGGGTAGACGGCTTAATTGTAGAAAATTTTTTTGATGCTCCTTTTACTAAAAATCAAGTTGATCCCGCTGTTGTCAGTGCTATGACGGTGGTAGTACAGCGGATACAGAATTTAGTAACTTTACCTGTGGGTTTAAATGTTTTAAGAAATGATGGCAAAAGTGCAATGGCGATCGCCAGTTGTGTAAAAGCCCAATTTATCCGGGTTAATGTCCTCACAGGGGTAATGGCCACTGACCAAGGATTAATTGAAGGGGAGGCACATGAATTACTACGCTATCGTAGAGAATTAGGTTCTGATGTCAAAATTTTGGCTGATGTGCTAGTTAAACACGCCCGTCCTTTAAGTTCTCCTAACCTGACTGTGGCTGTGAAAGACACAATAGAAAGAGGTTTAGCAGATGGGGTAATTTTATCAGGTTGGGCAACTGGTAGCCCTCCCAATTTAGAGGATCTAGAATTAGCTAGTGGTGCGGCTGCTGGTACACCAGTTTTTATCGGTAGCGGTGCTGATTGGGAAAATGTGGGTACGCTAATGCAAGCTGCTGATGGTGTGATTGTTTCCAGTTCTTTAAAACGTCACGGGCAAATTTCCCAACCCATTGATCCAATTCGCGTCAGTCAATTTGTGGAAGCTGCTCATCGCACTTGGAATTCTAAAGGTGAAACTAAATCAAGTTCCTCAGTCAAGTTACATTCTTAGGGACTGGGGACTGGGAAGAAGCAGGTGAGCAGGGAGCAGGGAGCAGGGGGAAATTATTTGTATTTTCCCAATCACCAATCACCAATCACCAATCACCAATCACCAATCACCAATCACCAATCACCAATCACCAATCACCAATCACCAATTACCAATCACCAATCACCAATTATGATTCGTCGTCGTTCTACTCCTTGGATTCATAAATGGTCGCGTCCGTTAATTGGGGCGATCGCCGGATTTGGTATTCTGAATACAGGTTATCTCACCTTTGAAAAGCTCACCGGAGGTAGTCCTCTTTGTACTACTCCTGAAGCTGTAAAAGGTTGTGCTGATGTACTTTCTAGCCCTTGGGGGACTGTTTTTGGTCAACCTTTAGCTTTGTTTGGCTTGCTGGTATACGTGGGTATGTTCGTATTGGCTTTAGCTCCCTTAGCATTAAAATCAGGGGAAAAAGACAAGATCAAAAACGCTAAACAAATAGAATTGCTGACTTGGTGGTTGCTGTTGGTGGGAGCGATCGCCATGACTGTATTTAGTGCATATTTAATGTATGTCCTGGCATTTGAACTCAAAGCTTTATGTTGGTACTGCATCGCTTCGGCTTTGTTTGCTTTGAGTATGCTTACCCTCACGATTTTAGGACGTGATTGGGAAGATATCGGACAAATCTTCTTTACCGCTATTATTGTCGGGATGGTGACGCTAATTGCCACCTTGGGAGTTTATTCTGGTATTAATGCCGATGGCACTGTAGGAGATGCGGATGGTCCTCAGCGAATTTCGGCCTTTGCTCCCAAGGAAAATCCTAACCCTGCATTTGGTTGGGAAATTACTACAACTTCGGGAGAGTCAGAAATTGCTTTAGCAGAACATTTAGTCAAAGTAGGCGCTAAGGAATATGTAGCTTATTGGTGTCCTCATTGCCACGAACAAAAGCTGCTCTTTGGTAAAGAAGCTTATAAGATTATCGACGATAATATAACTGTGGAGTGTGCAGCAGACAGTCCTAAAGGTAAGCCAGCATTGTGTCAAGCTGCAAAAATTCAAGGTTTCCCTTCTTGGGTGATTAATGGTCAAATCTATAGTGGTGTACAAAATTTAAACGAACTTGCCAAAATTACTGGTTATACAGGACCGCAAAACTTCAAGTATTTTCGGTAAACTAGCGCAATAATTCATCTAAAATTTTTCCCTAACTAAGCTTAACGCTAAAGTTAGGGTTAGTAGCTAGTTACTGTTTTCTTAACCAATACTAACAAATACTCACATTTACTGAAAATTTCCTGTCATCTTTTGCTTTGTGACAGAATTACAGTAAAATCACTGTATGCTACTAGGATTCAAAACCCAACTCAA